>JAATVM010000009.1 GCA_014523495.1 Nitrososphaerales archaeon TH1920 | reverse complement strand
CATTTTAAAATACTTAAAATATATTTCATATCGGTGTTCTTTTTAAAAGTAGATGCAATATAGTTAATATGTTCATCAAGGTGGCTTTTAGTAAATGAGAATTTCGACCTTTTTTGATCCAATGAATCTTCATTTGGAATATTGAATTCTATTTTCGGAATTACTCCTAAAACTTTCTTCTTTGTCATCTTTTCAACTGATATTATTGCTTTATTTAAAATAGATTTTTGTCCAAGAAACTTGTTGATTATTACACCTTTTACAAGCTTTCTTTGTCGAGATGGCAGTAATCTTATTGTTCCAAATATCGCTGCAAAACATCCTCCACGTTCAATATCTGCTACCAATAACACTTGAGCATTAATTTTTTCTGCAAGTATCATATTTGCAATATCATAGTTTGATAAATTGATTTCTGCAGGTGAGCCCGCACCCTCTATTACAATTAGATCATTTTCCTTCCTAAGACTTTCTAAATCTTGTAGAACTTTGGGAAATCCTTTTTGGAGAACAAAACTCCTGTAGTAATCTTCTGCACTCATATGTAAATTTTTTAATCCTCCTAAAATAATTTCACTTATATCACTTCCGAGAGGTCTCAAAAGTATCGGGTTCATTCTAATATTAGGTTCTACTCGCGCTGCAACGGCCTGAACAGCTTGTATTCTTGCCATCGCCTTTACAGATTTTTTTTCTTTGAGAATATGAAAATTTGAAGTCATGTTTTGGGCCTTAAATGGACATACTTTGTATCCCATATCCGAGAATATCCTGCAGAGGGCTATTACTAAAGTACTTTTTCCAGCCCCTGATGAAGTCCCCTGTATCATCAACAGTCTGGCTTTCATGTATCAATGGACTCCAATGAATCAAGCAAATCCAAATTTTCACTATGAGTTCTGACTGCAACTCTGATGTACCTGTGATTCATACCCTTAAAATCACTACAATCTCGAACAAGGATACCGTTTTTTTCTAGCAGTAAATCTCTAACTTGCGTAGAATTGCCATGATGAAGTCGGATCAAATAATAGTTTACATCTGATTCTATTGCTGAGAACGAGTTCATTCTGTTATTTATGTTAGTATACATGAAATCACGTTCAGTTTTTATTATTTTTCTTGCCCTTCTTATGTGAGAAAAATCTTCTAACGCAGTAACACCGGCCATTTGAGCTAGTCCGTTTACATTCCAACTTATTTTATTCTGCAAAATTTTCTTTGCGGTACTTGGATGGGAAACACAATATCCCAATCTTAATCCCGCAAGCCCAAATGATTTTGTCAATGAACGTAAGACTACTATATTTTGAAATTCATTAATCTTTTCAATGAAAGTTCTTGGATGTTTATTCTCATCAACGAATTCAATAAAACTCTCATCTATGAAAATCTTTATGGAACTATCTAATTTCTCTATTAGCTTTTCTATCAATTCATATGAAAATAGTCCGGTTGGATTATTTGGATTGCATAAAAATATAGCATCAGAATTTGTTGATTTCTCCAAAATTTTATCAATATCTAGTTTCCAATTTCGAAGCGGGGCATGCTTAATCTTAGCACCTATTTTTCTTGATGCTAACTCATATTCACAAAATGTTGGGGACGGTATTAATACTTGGTTCCGGACAAATGTTCTTACAAAGTTATAAATTAATTCCGTTGCGCCATTCCCTATATTAACTGAGTCTTGAGATAAGCTACCGCCCAGATAGTCAATTATTTTTTTTTTTAGAATTGTGTGTTCATTATCTGGATATATTGATGAAAGCGTAGGTAAATTTTTTCTCAAGGCCTTCAAAACCTTCTTAGATATTCCTAACGGATTAATATTGGAACTGAAATCAACTCTTACTGAGCTAGGATTTACAGAATAAATCCCACCATGAAAACATGAATATTGAATCATTTAAATTCCATATGAGGTGCTATATAACATGAATGGATAATATTATGTTTTTTCCGAAAACGAATATTAGTTGCGTTTTGAATAACCGCATATCATGTTAAAAGTTGCGGTAATAGGTGCGACAGGCGCCGTAGGACAAGAATTTGTTATTGCACTCAATAAACACCCGTGGTTTGAACTAGTTCAAATGGCATCATCGGAGAGATCCGCTGGAAAAAGATACATAGATGCACTCAGGGATCCAAATACTTCACTACTCAAATGGCACAATAAGGAAAATGTTCCTGAAAAAGTAAGGGATATGGTTCTAAATAAAGTTGAGGAAATAGACCCGAAAAAGCTTGATCTAATATTTACTGCTCTTGAATCAGAAGATGCTAAAGTAATCGAACCAAAGATGGCTTCAGAAGTACCTGTAATAAGTACGGCTGCGGCGTTTAGATACGAGGACGACGTTCCCATACTGATTCCGGGAATAAATGACGAACATTGTGAATTGTTGAATATACAGAAAAAGAATAGGAAGTGGAATGGCTTTATTGCGCCATTACCTAACTGTACTACTACAGGAATGGCTATAACTCTTAAACCGCTAATGGATGAAATGGGATTGGAGAGTGTATTCATGACTTCAATGCAAGCTTTGTCTGGCGCAGGCCGATCTCCTGGCGTGATTGCATTAGATATCATGGATAATGTGATTCCGTACATACCAAAAGAAGAAGAAAAAGTTCAGGTCGAGACAAAAAAGATCCTCGGAAAATTTGATGGAAATTCAATCATGAATGCTTCTATCAAGGTAAGTTGTACATGTACTAGGGTCCCAGTAATGGATGGACATACTGAAACAATTTTTGCTCAACTAAAGAAAGCTGCTTTACCGGATAAGGTAAAAGAATTAATGATTAATTTTTCCAAATCTGTTTCAATAAAAAACTTGCCATCTGCACCAGAAGACTATATCATTGTTCATGACGATCCTACTAGGCCCCAGCCTAGAATCGACAGAGAGATTAACGATGGAATGACAACGGTTGTCGGAAGATTGCGAAAGGATACTGTGTTTGAAAATGGCATAAAATACGTACTATTAACCCATAACGAAAAAATGGGTTCTGCAAAGGGTGCCATTTTGTTAGCTGAGCTGTTTAAATCAAAGAAAATTATTTGAACATGCATTATTGATAAAAAATTTAAATAAAATTGAAATTAATACATTTATTAACCCCAGAATTTACGATATAATTAGTGATTTCTGTGTATAAAATAGACGATTTAGATCTTAAAATTTTGGAGGAACTCTCAAATGATGCGTCCATTTCCGTTCCCAGACTTTCAAGAAAAATTAATATCAATGCTTCGGTAGTTTATAGCAGAATTAAGAGATTAGTAAAAAGAGGCATTATTAGAAAATTTACAATATTGATGAATGATGAAGCCCTTGGGTTCAACGTAAAGGCGCTGACTGGCATAAATATGGATTCAAAACTGAGAGACAATGTTTTAAATGAATTGTTCAGGATTCCCGGCGTTACGGAAGTTTCTGAGGTTACTGGGAGATTTGATATTTTAGTCACAATGAATTCTCATTCATTGGACGAAATGCACCAGTTAATATCAGAAAGGGTCGGACGTATTGAAGGAGTGCAGAAAACGGAGACATTTATTGAAATGAGAAAAACAGCGAGGGAAATCCCAATTCCACCAAAAAAACAAGAATAAATTTGAACCAAGTATCTAATTCCAATTTTTATTGAACGTGGATTAAACTATTTTTAGGCGATTCTTAGGTCAGCTTCAATGTAAAATGTCATTCTACCAAAAATGTGAATTTATTTCATAACGGCACTGTAACTAATGATCGGAGATACCTTGTGGTGATCGTGTTATTTATTTTGTCAATTATAATATGAAGTGGTCAGAAAATTTTTCAGAATGATAAAAATCATCAAGTGTTTGACTTGGTGCCCAAATTACCTGCTTGCCCTTGTCCCATGCGAATCATTTCGTTTATCTTATTTTCAACTTCCTTTAAATTTTCTTTTACTCTTGTCTCTTGTTTACCTAGAACTATCAACCGAGTGTTAGAGAGATCTTTCTTTTCCTCAAGCTCTTTAAGTGTATCATCCTTCTTAGTTTTAACCAAGAGAGGTCCAACGCTCTTGTATACCACTTCATCTTGTTCGGATTTCTTTAGCTCTTCTGTAGCTTTTTCTATTTCCACAGATTCTGCTTCAAGTTGCTGCTTTTGCATCAATATTGCTTGTAAATTCTGCTGTAACTGCTGTAACCTTGCAAGTTGTTCTCTTAACCAGGGTGGAATTTCTTGTTCGCTCATTTCTATTTACTTTACTTTACCATCATAAATCTATAGCGTTTTATAAATTTAGAGACAAATATGATAAACTCAGCAATCTAATGTATGTGTTAATAATAGCGCGCATTGATTGTAGATCGTGTGTGGTAATATTAATAAAAACTACCCCATCTTTTGAAAAGATCTTTATTTTTTCATTACAAGTGATAAATCTAGTTTCAGGATTTAGGGCACTAGTAATGGTTTTTCCAATCTTCGAAGATACTTCTGATGAAAAGTTTTCTATAGCAATTTGAATACTAATATTTACTCTTTGTTTTTTCAAAGTTTACATCATATGTACCAGCAGCTACTTTATAGTTGCATTTTGAACAATACCAAATTCCCAGTACTTTCCTATCAAATTTTATTGATCCGCATTTTGGACATCTTCTCTTTTTTTTCAAAATCCTGTAAATCATACCGTATCTCTTCCTAAGGGTAGCTCCATACTTTACGCCCAATCCCTTCAGGCGTAATATTTTATGTTTACCTCTACTTACCAACTTTGATCAATCCCTCAAGTTTCACTCTAATTTCTTCACCCTTAATTCTTGCTTTGTCTGCAATACCCTTCACCTCATCAACTGTGAAGTACCCCTTCAAGCCCTTTTGCATTGCAACAATTGAACCCTTTGAATTTGTGGTAATTGTCAGTCTTGCATCCATACATGCTTCTTCCTCAGTATTTGGATCCAAAAGGAGATAATCGCCAATTTTTACGGTAGTAATAGAGACGGGAATTGTAGTAATTGGAGGTTCTTGAGTTTTCCCTGTTTCTACTACTTTGTCATCTTTAATTTCAAAAATAGGTAGTTTACAACTAGCTAATGCCGATACTACTGCATATGATGTTGCGTCAAAAAGGTTACCATCTACGTTAATGATACTACAATCTACAAAAATAGTATACACAATTTTTCCGGGCACCAAGACTAATTTGCTTAAATCTAACATTTCCGATTCTCTAACACCTCTATCGACAACCCTAGCAAGTTCAATCGTCTCTTCATCAGGTGGTCCTGGTTCTATATGAGGAGAGGCGATTGGTAGTACTTCGGCCGTAATTATCATAGCTCCACTATTTTCCAGGCCCTCAAAAGGCTCCCCAGTTTCTACTTTTACTCCTGCAATAACTTGTGTCTTACCCAACTTGACCCAAGCCGATCCGTTTGCCTTTTTTATGACATCTATTTCAATCTGAAGTGGTCTTATTTCATCTAAACTTCTTTCATCTAATCTTTTGCCTGCTGAAATTGATTCTCTCATCTGTTTTTTACGCAGATTTTCAACAATTATAGTAGATTTCTTTGATAGACTCATTATTCTTTCAATCCCTTTTCATTGCCAAAGTATTTTTCCATTAGAGAGGAACGTTGTATTTCATAGACCTTTAAGCAGCCACGTATAGCTTCTTCTAAACAGGTATTGAATTCAGTAGGATTCAACTCTCCATCAAGTTGAAGAAGTGTTATTTCCTTAAGATTTGACATATATGCTACTGGCATGTCAGCTCCTCCTTCTTTATCTTCGGTGTCATTAATATCAATCACTATCTTGTCATCCACCTTTCCTGCTGCACATGCTGAAACCATATCACGCATATTTATTCCTGCATCTGCAAGTGCGACTGAGGCGGCAGTTATGCCTGCACATCGTGAACCTCCATCTGCTTGTAATACTTCGATAAAGATATCGATCGCTGCTCGAGGATAATCCTCAAGCATTACAGCAGGTTCTAGTGCTTCTCGAATCACCTTTGAAATTTCCGTCTCTCTTCTAGATGGTGCAGGACTTTTGCGAGTATCGGTTGAAAATGGAGACATATGATATCTACATCTTATAACACATCGGTCGGATAGTGCCATGTGTTTTGGATGAACTTCCCGTGGACCATACACTGCCGCAATTATCTTATTTTTACCAAATTCTATAAGTGCAGAGCCATCTGCATTCTTTATTATTCCTACATTAATCTTTACCTCTCTTAATTCATCAATTATCCTTCCATCGCTTCTTTTTCCGCTTTCATCTATAAGGCTTCTATTTTGTACCATCTGAATTCATCATTCCCATTTCTTTACCAATATCGTTCGAAATAACTTTATCATCATTCATCGGTGTCTCATTCATCTCATGATTGTTTTGAGTATCATTTTCAATGTCAGATTCTGGTACATTCAAGAGTTGTTTAATTCTTTGCGTAAGGTTTGAAGTATGCGCTTCTGCTTCTACTATATGAATTGCGTTTAATGCAAGATTGGTTCCTTCCTTGTCTTTCCCTGATACTACTATTATTCCATTTTGACCTATTGTTACCCTTGTGGAAGTCGCCTGCTCAATAGTTTGGATCATCGACCCTCTTTTTCCTATAAGTCTTGGAACTCTAGTCGCAGATATTTTTAATAATTCACCTGTCGGGATCTTTCCCAAGTCCTTATCTTGAATTGTAAGAATTGGATCTCTAGTCCTATCAAAAATTGCAATTCTAGCAACAATAACATCACCGCTTGATAATTGACTTCCCATATCATCATGCGCCGGGGAAAAATCTCTTCCAAATATGTCTTGTGCAGGCAAATGTGCAGAAAAACATGAATTTATGTCGACAGACCAAGAAAGTGATGAATGGTCTAGTATTTTACCTATTACAATATCATTTACTCGAGGAAAATAAATTCCTGATAACGGAATTACTTTGGTACCATCCTTATTTGATTCTGTAATTCCAATTCGAGTTGCTACAATTGAATTTCCATTCCTAAACACATTACCCAAAGGTTTGAAATTACCTTCAGCTACAATATCGCCAGGAATGACGTATTTTCTTTTAACTTCCTGCATTTAGTGATCCTCCAAAATAAGAATTCAAAAATCTTTTATTCATATTACTTCCTTTTTGGGAAAGTTAGAACAGACTTATATTTTAAGTGTGGCCAACTGTGCCAACAGTATGAACAGCTCTTATCTCTCCGTGACCTGAGCTGAACCTTTAGTTGCAGTTCCAATTCGATCCAAGAAGGAACCCTTCATTCCTGCATTGATATTGAGAACTACTTGCAATGATCCATCCGAAAGCCATTGTTCTGATTTTATCTCACCAATGCTTTTGAAGACACTAAATGATTGTCCTGAAAATTGAGGAGGGACGGTCACATTCAACTCCAATATTTCTGACTTCAGGGGTAATATTTTTCTCAACGGTTCAATGATATTCTTAATCTGATCATCTAACCGCTTAAAGGGATCAATCGCCAATCGTGCTTCGTCAAGGACAGCATTAATTCTTGAAATGGGATGTGGCATATGCGTTTTAGGATCAACAAAATTTTTATTGATATATTGAACTATCTGTTTTTTCTTTTCTTCAATCATCTTTCTACGTTGATCAGTATTCATGTTTAGATCACCCTTAGCCATAATCTGCTTTGCTATTTCTAATTGATCTGTTGTTTTAAAATGCTTCATTAGCTTTTCAGTCGAGATCCGGGTCCCCTTGTTTGCATCGGAATAAATTTCGTCTGATATCATAATATTAGAGATATCAATGTTTTTGCCAAGTTTATATTCTAGAGCAGGATCTGGTTTCACCAATATTTCAAATTTTTCATTCCCTGCACTTAATCTAACGACTGTAAATTTATCAAGCATGTTAATCCTAATATCTGAAAATATATAAGCATACAAACAAGAAATTAAGGTTCAGATACTTAACAATAAAAATAAAAAAGAAAGGAAATAAAAAATTTAGCCTTCTTTTACTCGCTCACGTAAGCCCTTTCCCCATGTTGGGTTAAATCAAGTCCTATTTCTTCTTCCTTTGGAGTAACTCTTATGCCTCCAGGCCACACTTTGTCCATTATTTTTATGAGTATTGCGGTTATACCCATCGCCCATGCCAGAGATGCAAACGCACCTACAGCGTTTTCTAGTAGTTGAGGCGGATTGCCAAACACGAGTCCGTTATCTCCCCATGGAGTAAATCTCTTTTCTGCAAACATTCCAGTTAATAATGCACCTGTAAGTCCTCCAATTCCATGAACGCCCCATGTATCCAAGGCGTCATCCCATTTCCTACTATTCTTGAACATAACTGCTGCATAACAAGCCACTGAGGCAGCTATTCCAATAACAAGTGCTGACATTGGGGAAACAAATCCTGATGCCGGAGTAATAGCCACAAGTCCAGCTACGGCACCAGAGGCAGCTCCAACAGTCGATGCCCTTCCTGTATGTGCCCAAGAAAGTAATGACCACGTAACTACAGCCATACCGGTAGCTACCTGTGTTGCGACAAATGCGCTTGTAGCATTGGTAGCTGCTGCACCAGCAGAGCCAGCATTGAATCCAAACCATCCAAACCACAGTAGTGCAGCTCCTAAAACAACTAGTGAAATATTGTGTGGTTCCATAGGTACTTTGCCATATCCTATTCTCCTTCCCAACATTAATGCTATAACTAGTCCTGACCATCCAGATGTAATATGAATGACGGTTCCACCAGCAAAGTCAAGTGATCCATAGCAACCAGTCCATCCAAAGCCACAATATCCAGTATTCATTCCGTAGTTATCTGGACCTGTGATTTCCCACGTCCAGTGTGCAGCAAAATCATAGACAAAGGTAGCCCACAGTACTACGAAAATAACAAATGCACTAAATTTCATTCTCTCAGCAAGCGAAGCTACAATTAATGCAGGAGTAATAATGGCGAACATCATCTGGAATATCATATATGTCTGGTGTGGAATAGTAGTTCCGTTTATTCCCCCATAGGCAATTGAAGGAACATCATGAAGAACATCATTTAAACCAGCCCAGTCTAGCGTTCCAATAAACCCATAACCGCCTGCGTCTGGACCAAAAGCCAAGCTGTAGCCCCATAATACCCATTGTACAGCAACTATGCCGGTAGTGATAAACACCATATGGAGTGTACTTACCGCATTTTTTTGTCTGGACAGGCCTCCATAAAATATAGCCAAACCCCCAGGCGTCATTATAAGCACTAGCGCTGAAGCTGTCATCATCCATGCATTATCTCCTGAATCAATCTCACATGGGATCAAGTCCCCTTCTGCAGTTAAATTATAATTTCCACTAGCGTCACTTGCCCAGCAATGATATTTTGCAGCAGGATCATCAGGCTTGTAAGCAGAAGCGCTCACCAAGTAAGCGGACGTCACAGTCATTGTTGTCAAAATTCCAACTAACATGAAGATAGGGATGTTCTTCCTAAACATTATTCACCAATATTTTAGAGAAGTATAAATAATATAACAATATAATATGAAATTCTAATGAGAGTAATATAAAATTATTATCACTATAATTATTTACAATATTTGTATTTCATATAATTATCATAATAAAGTTATTTTATGATGTTTTAATCTCACAGGACCTTAAGAACAAATTTATCCACAGGTGTCAATTTTATAAAATATCAAATCAAATCGCTCGACTAGACTTCATGTGTTTATTGCCTTATCATAATACTGTCATCCGTTGATATAGTCTCAATCGTTATTTATTGAATATAGATTTTATCTATTAATGTATTTGTATTTGATTCTGATACATTTTCTCTAGTAATAAATATTAATTTTAATTCAAAAAATTTCAGTTGTCTATATTGTTGCGTTACCTTACCAGAGAATTAATACATAAACATATTGATTACCACAAAACAGAACATAACATAATATCGCATCAGATTTTTGTATATTTGATGGCTAAATTATTCATGATTATTGAGGTAAATTGCAAAGTGGTAACAATTATTTTCTTGATTTTTTGATTTACTATTTTGATCTTTGGACTAAAAAATCAACAGAACGGAAAAATTTTTGAAACATATTACTAGGATAATTATTTTGCAATGACAATTTTGGTCAAAGACCATTATTGCGACTGAATTTACGTTACAACTAATGATATCGTATAAGAAAGCATCGTTAACAACTATAAATGCCAAAATTCATTGTGCTCAGCTCAATAATGACCCATTAAAATGAATTTAATTATCTGAAAAAAATTATTTGTCTTCATTTTTAATTGACATTATTGTTTCAGTACCACCAGGAATCAAGGCTATTAAATAATGAATTGCAAGAAACGTTAAAAAAATTCTTGTGTCCAAATCTATTTATTTTGACAATGGTAATCAATAGTGATGAGTAGATTCTTCAGAGCTAATGACAAGAATGACAATACTTCTAACAATGCAGAGGAAACCAAAAACACGATAGACCATCGTGACTTTCAGGTACGTGATTTATATAAAAAAGGTGTGAATCACATGTCTAACGACAAATTAAATGATGCTATACGTAGTTTCGAGTTAGCTCTTAGGATAGATCCAAAGTTTGTTGAAGCGTGGATTAAAAAAGGCTATGCCCACTTCCATATGGATGATTACTCATTTGCCATTTCTTCGTATGATATGGCGTTGAATATAGATCCCGATAATTATGAAGCTTGGAATTTAAAGGGACTAG
>JAATVM010000101.1 GCA_014523495.1 Nitrososphaerales archaeon TH1920 | reverse complement strand
TAGCTGTACTAATAGAAATAGGCATTGCAATTGCAATTGCAATTGTGGTTTATAGACTTCAGGCTGCAACTGCAAAGTTGACTGAAAACCTACTGTCGAAAATTTCACTTATGACACAGAGAATGGACGCATTATTAGAACAAAGAAGACTAGACGAACATTCCAAAAAGGCGTTTGAGTGTAAGAGAATTATTGATCACTTAGAGTACATAAGGAAAAAAGAGGAAGAATTGAAAGAATATTTGACCAATTATATTTCGGGAGATACGACAAGCGAGCAGTTGAAATATTTTGTAAAACAGAATTTTATGCCTATTGCGAAATATAGAATTCATGAGATAGAAGATGCTACGAGGCAGCTAGGAGACAAGTTAAGTGATAATTCTCTAAGATTGGACTTTTTGTCGTATATTGAAGCTTTCTTGAATCTAAGTGAAATGGTTATAGTAGATAGTAAACCTCAAAATGATAACGACCTTGAGAGTTTTGTAATTTCTATAAATCTTCAACTCCGAAGAATTCAAGAATTCCTGAGTAGATTTCGTAAAGAGTTGCAGCAAACTAACACTAGTAGCATTTAGCATTCATAGAATAATATTCAATGTTCGTTTTTTAGTAAATTACGATACTTCGACCCTAAGAGTATCACTAAGTTCAAATGCTTGAATTTATTCATGTACATATACAAAAAGATGAAGGTAGAAGACTTGGCTTGTGCTAATCTGAATATACTAATTTAGTAACAAGTATGATTAGCTAAAATATTTTCAATAGAAGAATTATCATAATTACTCATTGGTTATTTTAAACAAGATCAAAAATAGGACGGATACTAAGCTTATAGAAAACCTCCACATACATTAAATTTTTTAAATAATGGAACTAGATTTCATGAATAAGGTCCTTCAGTTTCCTCTTTGGCTTTGGCATAAGCATCCTAACTGGATATCCCAAACAAAGAATCGAAGATGGTAAAAGATCTGTACCTAATACTTCCTTTATCTTGTTTTCATCTATCATGCCTATCCATATAGAGCTCAATCCCAAAGCATGTGCAGCCAACTGAGAATATGCAGCTGCTAGAGTGGCATCTTGTTGAGAGAATTTTCTAATTGTCTCTGGTGGAAAATTTAATTTTACTCTTTTGGGATTCATGCAAAATACAAGTACGACAGGTGCATTTACATATGGCTGATTGTTCGCAGCTTCAACGAGCTTTTTCTTAATTCCCTCATTCTTTATGTGATATATTTCAAAACCTTGAAACCCTCCTGCAGTGGGTGCTGTATCTGCTGCTGCAAAAATCATTTCAAGCTTCCATTCTTCAACATTTTTGTTTTCAAATTTTCTCTGAGATCTTCTATTCAACATAACATTGAAGATGTTCGTTTGTACTATGTCTTCTACATCATGAATATGAATTTCTTCTTTAGGATATAGTAGTTGTGTGTTTTTATCTGTAAACATTCTTGAAAAAATATCGCTCGGAAAAGACACATATTTGTAATAACTTTCACGTTATTAAATTAGATCATCATAAATCATCCAAAATACTCTACTGATTTATTGTATTGGAATTGACTGAACTAATTGGGATAGATCTATTCTTGTATTGGAATTGACTGAACTAATTGGGATAGATCTATTCTATAGTAATCAATCATAGCTGCATCATATTGTTGAACTATTTCAATTGGTTCTCCTTTCTTTTTTCTATGGATAATAAGTTCTCTTTGATAGTAGCTCGTCGCATATGTGTAGCCACGTCTTCTGGCCTCTTTTAGAAATTCCGACCTGAGCATATGACCTCCCATTGCTCCCAAATATCCAGTTTTGATAGCAATCCATTCCATAAAAACAGTATTCATTTTACCTAAATTTTCATCGCTTGTACCACGTCTGAGTGATTCCATATGTATTGCATTCATTTTACCTAAATTTTCATCGCTTGTACCACGTCTAGGCTTGTGTTTTTCTAAGGGTCCGCCTTTAACATATCCCACAATTTCTCCTAGCTCGTTATTAATTCTAAGAGTGATTAGAATCGTACTTGTATCATAAAGAGACTTATGAAATTCTCTATCATTAAAATTTGTAGGAGAACAGTATTCTTGACGTATTTTCATAATCGTATCATATGTTTTCTCATTCCTCTTATTCCTATCATTCCCAATATTTTCTACAACTGTTACCAAATTTAATTCCTTTTTACGAAGCGATGCTTTTATTTCTAGTTCATCTTGCCAAGCTTCCCTAAAACCTTCAACATTATCAAAAAAATTCTTCTTATATTCAACAGGTAAACTTTGTATTATTTTTTCAAAGGTATCTTTTTCATCTTTTTGCTTAAGGGCAGAAAAGTATTCTACAGATTTTTCATTTATGACTTGTGAATGCCACCCAATACCACGAGCATTGCGTCTGGCAAGTTCCTTAGCATATTTAAAATCACCTAAGCAATATCCCGCGATACGGTCGCAAATAGATAAGAACAACCCAAGTTTTTCATAATGCTGTCTTGTGATAGTATCATCTTTATGGATACCGGTCAAGGAAAATAGTTCTTGCATTCTTTTTAGTGCATGTTCCTTTTGTGTTCCAATAAAAGGAAATGTTGTTCTATGTATCAAGGCAATCACTATATTCAAATCTATTTCAAAAGATTCAATAAGTTTAGCCAATTTTTGATCATTTCTAATAAATAATTCAATATTGTCCTCATTTGGCTTTTCAAATTGCTTTTTAGGATCAAAATCATGAAAAAGTGCAGCCACAAACAGATTCTTGATGTCTTTTTCACTCATTTTATTTTCTATTTTTTGATTTCCCGCCGATAGTACTGAAATGTAAGCAACTTCAAGATTATGATTAATGGTGTGATATCCAGGATAATCCGAACCTAGACCATGTTTAGAAAATTCTGAGACAGCATGCCTAATAATTCTAGATGATGCCTTTATATCAAAATCCATATTTGCAACCAGTTCTATAATTTTGTCCTTATGAGATCCCTCTTTAGTTAGACCGATATTATATCGAGTCCACCAAGGAAACAACCTAATTCTCTTGTAAAGCTCGTACCACCAAGGGAATGGCTTGATAAGAATCATTTTATGGTCGACATCACTTTTTGTGATAACTTTATCACTTTCATCGAATGACATTAATATGACACCTCCAATTAACAACACAGTTGAATATAAAAAACTTCTCTTGTAAACCAGTTAGCCCTTAGAAATCTAAGAAATCTAATATTGTTGTTTATAATTTATAAATAATTTAAGATATTAATATATTTTTTTGATTGTAAAAATTCAATATACTTTCTAAAATTGCAAGA
This sequence comes from Nitrososphaerales archaeon TH1920, assembly GCA_014523495.1. Lineage (GTDB taxonomy): Archaea > Thermoproteota > Nitrososphaeria > Nitrososphaerales > Nitrososphaeraceae > TA-21. The sequence goes on along the minus strand of JAATVM010000101.1, from coordinate 13,977 downwards.
GAGTTCTAAACTGTAATCATTTTGGAGAAATTTGAATAAACTACTTCACAATTACTGGCCAAGCTTTCAAATTCAGCCTTTTTCCCATTCAAAATGGCATCTGCAGTTATGCCGGATTCATTCATCTCGGGTCCATAACTCTCTAACCACTTTTGAATCATTTCGGACGTTACTTCAAGATGAAACAAAATACCTATAGTGGTGTCAATTCTGAATGCTTGCGGATACAAATCGGAGGAGGCCAAAAGTGTTGCTGACTTTGGAAGTTCGTAAGTATCACCATGCCATTGGAACACTTTCATATTCTTATTAGCTATCCCTTTGAAGATATCATTCATTCCTTCATTATTTATTGCTACATCAAACCATCCAATTTCTTTTTTCTCTGCTTTATAAACTCTCCCGCCTAGTGCTTGGGCAATTAATTGTGACCCCAGACAGATTCCAAGGAGCGGAACTTGATGCTGTCTAGCGTTCCTTATTAACTCTTGTTGTTCGTTCAGATAAGATAGGTTTTCGTACACAGACATGTATCCTCCCAAAATGACTATTGCAGCATACTGATCTGCATTATGTGGAATATAGTCTCTTTTTACATTTACAGTCTTGATCTTATATCCATCTGCTTCAAATAGTTTCTTTAAATTCCCAAGTGTCTCAATCTCTGTATTTTGGATAGAGAGGATGACGTCTTTCACCTGATAATATTGAATTGACTCATTATAACTACTTATTCAGGATTAAACCAATGTTCATGCGTTTGGTCATAGAAACTGGCATGCAATAAAAACAAAACTAGGTCAAACCAATCTCAATTGTTGTTGAATTATTTTTCGAGAATAAAATTCTAGTTAAACAATTTTGAATTTTGGTACAATAATCCACAATTGTAAATATGGATTCAAGAAATTAAGAGAGGCCAAGTACTAATCTATTATGTGAGATTTGATTGACACTGATTATGATGCACAACAAGTATCTTTATTTTCACATTTGCAATTTACGGGTTCTTTTAGGCATAACGGACATACTATAATGCCACAACCTATACAAGTATTATCTGCAGCATTACATGCCCAATGACTACATGCATTTGTGTTCATTTTTACCTGTATTATTCACATCTATTATATAAAATTCTTGGAGGAGGATCAAGGAATTCAATCGAATTGTTGCACCTAAATTTATGATTTCATATTGGATGGTCATTTTAGGACCACATCCACATTTCTTCTATCGACCATGCAATTATCAAACAAATTATCAATCCTTGACTTGTAACATCGTGACAAGCAATATTTCATTTTTTCAGTTCCTTATATCTGAAACAATTTATTGTATGATCATTAACCATACCTATTGCTTGCATCATTGCATAACATATCTTGGAGCCTACAAATTTGAAACCCCTACTTCTAAGATCTTTACAAATGATGTCAGATTCATGGGACATAGAAGGAACATCTTTATAACTTTTCCATGAATTTTGTATAGGTTTGTATCTTACAAAGTTCCATATATAGGTATCAAAACTACCAAATTCTTTTTGGACATTGAGAAATGCATTAGCATTTATGATTGCTGCTTCAATCTTTTTTTTATTTCGAATTATTAATGGATTGTAACAAAGTTGCTTAAATTTTAAATTGTTATATTTAGCGATTTGTTGTACTTCAAAATTATCAAATGCCTTTCGAAATTCTTGTCGTTTTCTAAGAACAATACGCCAGCTTAGACCTGCTTGCATCCCTTCTAGTACTAGGAATTCAAAAAGGATCCTATCATTATGAACCGGTACACCCCACTCATTATCATGATAATCTATTTCAATTTGTTCTCTTGCCCATTCACATCTTGCGTTCATTTCTAATCTAAGTATATTTTTCTATATATCATCATTATAATTCTAGTTATATTATTGTGATACAATTTATCTCAAAATAATCGTTATATTGTAAATATCACTCGAAATTGACACGACTGCATTATAATAACTGAAACGAGTCATCGTCCATAAAAAAATTAGTTAAAATGTTTAATCATGATAAAAGATCGCTTCTTGAAAACTTACCTGCCAGTATTTTGCCAGGTTTTGATTTATAATCTGGAATACCAATTCCTACAGCTATCATGGCGTCCTTATCTTTTGCATGAGGCGAGAAAAATTCAGTCACAGCGTCATCATAAAAGGTGGATCCTGAAGCTCCAATTCCTTGACTATATGCAGAAAGATAAATCCTGCCAGCTATGATCCCTGATTCAAATTGGCATAACCTATAGCCTCTGTTTCCAAGTGTATCCACTATTGGCTTAAGATTAGTCATCATATAGAATACTACACTGGCATCGCTGAATAGAGATTGTTCTAGACATAGATATCCTGACATATTTCTATGAACGTTAACTTTTAAGAGATCTATTGAATTGTTCTTTCGATTAAAAAAATATGCCCCTTTCTGTATATTGGTTACATCATTTGCAATAAAATAGATATCTATCATCGACATTTTATCAACAAAGTCTGAATGAAAAGTCCTAGTTAAACTATAAAGTATATTTGATAGTTGGACAAAGGTAATTGGCCGTCTTGAAAATTTTCTAGTAGATCCCCTTAAAAGTATAATATTAGATAGTGGTTGTTGTGATATAATTGATTCGGGATTTATTAATGTTGACTGCAACTTCATATGATTATTTTCTGCTTCTTTGATATCTTGCACCATAGCTATGGAACGAGTCCATTTGCGTACTTCGTCGTTTGAATTAAATGATGATGCTTTGTGTAATCTCCAGATTTGGGGATATTCAATTTCTTTACTCTTTGATATAGGAACGATATCTGGAACAATCTTAGCGGGGTTTTCTGCTTGCTGGGGTTCTCGTAGCGACAAACCAATTCCAACTGGTGCCAAAACTATTGATGCTTCTTTTTCTTCATCAAGACAAAGAATCTCATTTACGACTTTGTCAACAAACCCGAGTATAAATTTGGTATCTAGACCAAAAGACATGGCAGTGGCAAGTAAATTAGCAGTAATTACTCCAGAATCCCAAAACCAATGTCTATAGGAACGAGCCTGATATTTCCAAGCGTTTCTCCATGCAATGGAGGTAAGAATTATGGTAAATGGCGAATTCCTTATTACTTGATCATATCCCGCAGCCTCAGATAAAAGCAGTCTATAATCACCACTTCTCAATTTCGTTAAAGTGAACTGACCAGGGCAGAAGTGATACACACCTGCTTGCAAACCAGAAATATTTTCAGATACTATATACAATTCAATTGGATATAAAGCCCCAGTTGCAGGCGCGGCACGCATGAAATATCTCCCATGTGGAAACTTGATTTCCCTTGTAATTCCTGAAGAGAAAAAAAGTAAAGATGACAATAATTTACTATTTATTATAGTATTATCTGGAGAGGATACATGATCTGTATCTTTCATGGTAATAACATTTAAAGTCGGGATGGGAAAATCTACTGGAAGAGGAATTGACTGAATACTAGTATAAAATTTAAATGGTTGTGGTTTATTATCCCAATCTAGGTAATGGTTAGATGATCTAATACTAACTTCGGAATGTTTTGTTTCTTGATGATATTCTAGTGCGTATTTAACTTCTTTATTCAAGGTTACATATTAAATAAAAACAATTGCGTTATAATAATTAATCTAGCTTATTTGGGGTTATGGAATTGATTGGTTATTATGAATAAAGGTGGTTATAGGTTAAGAACCGAATAAGGTAACTGCTAATTTTTAATCAAAAAATTTTCCTTATGTGATTAGATTTTAGTATCTCTTCAAAATCAATAGACAATAAAATCATGATAAAATTTAAATAGTTTATTAGAATATTATTTGCATTGACTCTCTCAATAAACTGTAAGGATGCAGGGGATCCAGTTTGTACCCATACAATGTACGGAGAAACTGAGGAAGAATTACTTCAGAATGCAAAAGAACATGGAATTAAAGTTCATGGTTACACGGAAGAGAAATGGAATGAAGAGATTTCAAAGAATTTGGAGCATTTTAGAAACGTTATAAAGAAAACTTAGACTTGATTTGCATCCCGATCAAACAAGGGTGTAACCATATCTAATTACAAGATTTTTTTCGTAAAGATCAATGGAATACCACTAATCTACTGAAGTTAAGGAATAAGCAGTAAGCAAATTTGGTATACTCTTGCTTATATCCTTGTTTAGTAAAATGATCAATATTATTGATTATTTTAGCATAAAGTCAATCTATTCAAAATTTTCCTTAATTAATGGTGACGAAGTTACAAAATTGAGGAGAGACCAAAGTTAGTCACAAGATATGCGGTGCAATATCAACTATTGAATTTATTGTTTCTAGTTTTCTTCCTTAAATCGAAAGAATTAATATTGGTGTAGTATGCAAATGAAAACTAAAATGTCTGAAGAAGGAATCGCGACTCAGTTACTTCAAGAAAGTGTTGGGAAAAATGTATTAGTTAAACTCAAAGGAAGAAGATCAGTAAGAGGAAAAATTAAAGGATTTGACAAACAAATGAATATCGTCATAACCGATGCTATAGAGACGATAGAACAGACAAACAATAACAACCCAGAAAAAGATCAAGAATCACAAATAGGTGATACATTAATACGCGGTGATAATGTAATTACCATAGCAGTTTTATGAAATACGTAGATTTTGCCAAAGTTAGGTGTTTAATTACATGAATCTATTATTATAGAAAAAATCAATTTAAATGGATTTCAAGATATTTCTTATACTATTATGGTAAATCAATTGGTAACATATTTTTTTTCTAGATTATTAATTGAAAATTTTAATTGCATCATTGAACTCTGAAATATTTAGTGGTGGCACTTTTGCAATTTCTATATTTTCCTTAACATGATGGAATTTCTTCTGTCCAATTAATGGAGCAATTACATTAGGAGTGGATCTGGTTATTTGTACTATTTTTAATAATTGGTTGCTATATCCTAGGTAGTCTGGTATGTTAGCATCTAACAATTTTGTTTGTAATAATGGTACACTAGTAAAAACTCCAATTTTTAATTTATTACAAGCTTCCAAGATAGTGAGATTAGTCTCTCCACCGACAGATTGGTTCTTGAGCAAAAAAGCTTCTCTATACGCAAGGTTGTATGGAAGTTGGATAAAACGGAAGCCATGGTCTTTTCCTCCTATCTTTTCTGCTATTTTTACCATTTCTTCCAAAGAAAGATATCCTCTTTCTTTCTCAGGCAATCTAAAACATGTCCAGGTCGCCATTCCGTAATATTTGATCTTGCTCTTCAACCTATATTCTTCGTAAACTTGAAAAACCTTCTGAATCATTTCATCAAACTCATATCTAGTTACATCTTCAGACCAACTCTCATATGCATTATGAATATAAACAAGATCAATAGTGTCAAGTTGCATATTTATCAATGATTTATCAATACATTTACGAATATAATTAGGATTTAACACATTATAACCCGAGCTTATATCTTTAGAATCTATTATTCCTTGTGAAATAAACATTTTATGCATATATTCAAGTACATCAATTGTAGGATAATCCCCATCATTGGTAATGTATCCATTTTTTGTTGATATAAAAACTTGGTTTCGTGAAATAATTTGATCATCAATTAATCTTTTCATTGCATGTCCAATATTTTTCTCTGATTTCATAGAACGATAATTGATTGCAGTATCGATTACATTCATTGCACCCGACTTTACAGCCTCATAAATTGCATTTTCGATATCCTTATCATCTTGTATTGTGTTTTGACCCAAATAAGTACCCATTCCCAAACTTGTCAAATTTAGGTTATCAAAAGAACGAAAGTGTGAGTGTGGTACACTATTTTTAATAGCATTTTCCATAAATTTTCTTGTCCCTTCGGCAGTTGCAAATCCATCTATGGCCCGATATTCACTAACCAACGACATGAAGTACGGACGTCCATTTTATATTTTATATGAATGAAAATAATTCGCAATATCCATCGCATACAAATAGATGAAAATTAACTTTGAGTTTTGTAATTACGATTCAAATAATAATATGTTGGTTTGTAATCTGCCAACTTTTTTACAAGAGGATAATACATCAGGCAAATAACATTATATTTTAGATTTACGTTAATTTCATATTAATGTCAAATACAAATAAAGATTTTTTTGAAAATCTTTCAAAGGAAATATTAAAAATGAGTTCAACATTAAGATGGATTGCCATAGCTGACTCCGAAGGCAACTTACTGAATATAACAAGAAGAGAAGGACTTGAGCCATTAATGACTCGTGAAGAAAATCAAGACTATGCATTGAATGCAATAACTAGGGCCAAGTCAAGATTAAAATTCCAAGATAAATTAGGAAAACTCGTTTATTCTTTAGGAAGATATGAAAAACTAATAAGAATTGTTACTCCTATAAATAACAAATATTATGTTTTACTTACAATTGATGTTGAAGAACCTCATATTGATTCCATTATGACAGAACAGATAATTCCAAAGATAAAAAATAATATTCATTATTTTGAGTAATGCATTTTGCATGTAGGATAACTTGTAAATGTAAATTAACCATACTTTAGACTATTCAAAAACTAATTTTAATAAATTATAAAGTTTTAAGGAATATCCATCTAATTCTTTTTATGTCTATCAAAGATCAGCTTGATAGTGCTAGGCGGGTAATTAATTTAGAAATCACCAAAGTTACCTTGAATTCTTCCTTGATAAAAAATGGTGGATGTGCATCATGTCATATATTGTTTAAACTCATTGAAACTCTATCTCTAAATGAATCTGATGCAACAGACCTCTTATCTGAAGTATTATACCAAGATCCGCAATTAAATGAAAGATTTATTGAAATGGTAGAAAAAATACATATGAAGGACAGACTCATGGGAGTTCGGTTTTCAATCAAAAGTAGGGAAGCAAAGGACAGATATATTGATGCAAATATCAAAAATACCATTTCAGAATTATCGACTGAAATAAAAAACTACGGAGCAGAGATAGCCTTACGTAAATTATTGTTATCATTGATCTCGGTTCAATTAGCGCAAAATATAGGAGTCGATCATCATGCTGCAATTGAAGAGCTCTACTATTACATGAAAAAAAATGAAGACATTAGCACTCTTATTTTTGAATTTATCAACAAAATATGTAAAATAAACAATGGTAATTATTCATGAAATAAACCCATTACATCTCTAAAGTCAATGTTGGTCTCAGATTACCTTTTAAAAAAGCATTCTTAGGTATGCTGAAAGTATTTGACAGTCAAAAATATAATAAATAGTCCTTATTTTCTCAATCTATGGATTATTCAAAGCTATGTGAATCAATATTCAATCTGAACAACGACATTCGCTATGTAGCGGTTATTGATGATACAGGATTACCCATTGCTGGAGGAATGAGAGGAGGCATAAATTCTATAATGGACGAAAACAATGAGGAACTCTATCTTACGCATACAGCATTACGAAAATCTATGAGAGAAAGATTTGACAGTACTATGGGCACATCAAGGTTTACTTACGTTGAAAGAGAGAAGATATCAATTCTTACATTATACATTGATAAATATATATTGCTTGTAACAATGGAACCAAATATTAATTCCCATACTTCAATCGACATTGCAGAAGACATATTGGAAATGTTAAATGGAAAAAAACAATGATCTAATTTGGTAGCAATACAAAATGTTTATTTTTTGAACCTATTGATCAGCAGATATTAGGTGTTTAATTTAGACACCAGTTTTTCAATAATAATTTTCGTATTAGATCTATTTGGAACTATGGCTTTTGCAGTAACAGGTGCACTCAGAGCAATAGAACACAAGTATGATATTGTGGGCGTAATAATTCTTGGAACTACAACAGGCCTTCTTGGGGGAGTAATGAGAGATACAATCTTGGGAATTTTTCCGCCATATAATTTTTCAGATACTATTCACGTAGCTCTGACCACAATTACTTCAACTATTATTTTCTTTCTGTATCATAGAATAAAAAAATATGAAAATATGTTCAATATTTTTGACGCTATAGGTCTTGGAGTTTTTACTTTTACAGGAGCTTCAATTGCCTACTCTCTTTTTAGTACAAATATCGTATTAATCATAATTTCAAGTTTGTTGACAGCTTTTGGCGGTGGAATCTTGAGAGATGTACTTGTAAGAGAACCACCAATTGTTTTTACCAAGGAAGTTTATGCATTAGCAAGTTTCATAGGTGTCATTTTATTCCTTATATTGGTAAACGTAAAAGTACAATTTGAATTTATAGCAATTGCCGTAATTTTCGTTACAACATGTATTAGATTAATATCTATTAAGTTACAATTAAATTTACCTAAAGTAGAGACATAAATTATAATGTCAAAATGTTAAGGAGGTCCTATTGTATATTAATTTTGCAAGGCAAAATAATAATTATATAACAAAAGACACGATATAAAGGATTAGTAAAATAATCTAATTTAGTGACCAAGGATAAATTTATTATATTTTGATCAAAATTTTACCCAATTGTTCTCCTCTTTCTAACCTATTATGGGCATCTTGTACTTCAGATAGTGAGAAGATGGAATCAATTTTTGACAAAATCTTTTTTTTACCAATAAATTCAATTAATTCTAACAACTGTAATTTTGATCCAATTAAAACACCATATATTTGAATCTGCTTTGAATATAAAGATCTTATCTGAAAACTTGCAACATTTCCTGTGGTTGTACCGCACATTACAATTTTACCTCCTCTTCGAACAGAGTTTATGCTCGTGGTTATCGTCTTCTGACCAGCATTATCCACAACTGCATCAACTCCTAGACCATGAGTTATGTTTTCTACCTCTAATACTATTTCTTTCTTATTCCGATTTATTACATAATCAGAACCAAGACTATATGCAAAGTTCAATTTAGAATCATCAGATATAGTGCTTATAGTTTTTATTCCAAGTGCTTTTGCAATCTGGATCATGGCCATTCCCAGACCACCGGAAGCTCCGTATACTAATACGGTATCGTCTTTCTTTAATTGTAATTTCTTAATAATATTCCAGGCAGTTAAATATGAGATTGAAAGTACAGCTGCTTGCTCATCGCTTATTTCACGAGGTATAGGTATGATATTTGTTTTAGGAACAGCGACAAATTCAGCATAACCACCATTGTAATTGCTTAAACCGCCAATTATTGAAAAATCTTTACATAATGTTTCATTTCCATTTTTACAAAAATCACAATGATTACAGCTAATTCCAGGATAAATTAGAACCTTTGATCCTCTGGGAAATGTAGAATAATCTTTCTCCAGAATACCAACAATATCGCTTCCACAAATGTGAGGTAAGTTAATAGAGATACCAGGAATTCCCTTTCTAGTCCAAATATCAAGATGATTAATTCCGCAGTATTGTACCCTAATTAGAGTCTCTGTCGACTTTGGTACTGGAATTGGAAAGTTTTCTACATATTTTAATACATCCACATTACCATGACTATAAATGGGAACAGCTTTCATGAAATTACAACTCATTTATGAAATTAAACTTGAATATTATGCATTTCTTTGAGATCGTCCTTAAATTGATATAATTCCGCTGGAATGTCAGCTTTTATAGGATCTCTTAGTGAATATCGTTTACCAATTTCATTTGTTGTTTCCCTTTTTTTTGTCCATATTAATGAATTGAAATCAATTATAGCTTTAGTAAATTTACACATATCTCCATAATCATTACTTTGGATAGGAAATTTTTGTAAATGAACGCTTTCATTAGAATAAATTGTGGTCCATAATTTATCTGTGATAAAAGGGCATATTGGGGCTAGTAGTAACAATATTACTGAAAAACATTTATGGAGAGCGTACAATGCGGAATATCTATTATTTGGAACTTTGTCATTATATGCGCGAGATTTTACTAATTCAAGATAGTGGGAAGCGAAAATATTCCAGGTGAATTCTCTTATTTGTGAAGCAGGAATAAAGAAATTATATTCTTTATAACCTTTGATGCATTCAACAACTAAATTTGATAGTTCCCCTAAAATCCATTTATCTGAAGATAACAAATCAGATTCGTATGATGAAATGAATTCAAAAGAAGATACAAATCTTCCGATATTCCATAACTTCGTTAAAAATTTTTGGGCTTCTACTATTTTTTGTTCTGAGCATCTAAAGTCCTGACCATGATTTGCTTCGATTGCTGACCAGAATCTAAAAGTATCTGCTCCATGCTTATTTATTATTGGAAAAGGATCAATTACATTTCCCTTACTCTTACTCATCTTTTCTCCATATTCATCAACACCATATCCCATAATCCAGACATCAGACCACGCAAGTTTTTCTGTTAACTGATAGCATCGTAACATAGTGTAATATAACCATGTTCTCACAATATCTTTTGCCTGTGGTCTTATTTGCGTTGGGAAAGTTTTTGAAAAAAATCCATTATCTTTACTATATTTAGTTACAAATAGAGGTGATATACTGGAATCCATCCATGTATCAAAGGTTCTTTCATCGCCAGTAAATTTGTCGTATCCACATTTAGAGCATTTATCAAAAGGGGGTTTATCTTTCCACGGCTTATAATATTTTCCAGGTTCAGGTAAAATCGCCTCTTTACAATTGTCACAATACCATATCGGAATTTCAGTACCGTAAAATCTCCTTCTGGATATAGGCCAATCTATTGCAACAGAATCTAACCAATTCACCAATATCTGTCTGTGAGAATCTGGATAAAATTTGAGGGAAGATGAAAATTCTCTAAGTTTGGGAAGAAACTCGAGTTGTTTTATATAATAATCTTGCATTGGAATTATTTCTACCGGAGACTTACTTCTTTCGCACATTGGAATCCTATGCAAGATCAGTTCTTCCTTTATAATGTAATTATTATTTTTCAAATCGTCAATAATTTTTTTTCTTGCAGCATCTATAGTTAACTTAGAATAATTACCTCCATTTTCACTTATCCTACCATATTGGTCTATGGCGACAATTTCTTTTAATCCCAATTCTCTAAATACTTGTACATCATTAAGATCACCATAGCTACAAACCATAACAGCACCCGAACCAAAATCTGATTTTGTTGAATGGTGTGGCAATATCTTTACTTCTCTGCTAAACAAAGGTAGGATAACCTCCTTATTGTGTAGCTTCCCATATCTGGTATCGTTTGGATTTACTATAACACATTGGCAGGCAAAAATTAGTTCAGGCCTTGTTGTAGCTACAATCAGATCTTCATTTGCATTTTTTAATCTAAACTTCAAGTATACTAGATTTGTCTTCCTCTCTTCATAAGTTATTTCTGCATCTGCTATTGTAGTTCCACAGCTTGGACAATAATTATTTGGTCTATTAGCAGAATAGACTAATCCTCTTCTCCATAGATTAATAAATGTACTTTGAGTTAACGAGCGATACTCAGTAGAATCAGTCCTATAATACTCTTGAAAATTTGCGCTAAGACCAATACTTTTCATGATTTGAATCATTTCTTTTTCCAGGTCGTCAAGAGACATCTTGCAAAGATTAAGGAATTCCTCTCTGTCTGTCTGCCTCATCTTGATCTTGTGTTTTTTTTCAGTGTAAATCTCTACTGGAAGTCCATTTCTGTCTATACCTATTGGAAAATAAACATTATTTCCAAACATTCTTGCTGTGCGTGCTATCATATCAATTTGCGCGTAATGTGCTGCTGCTCCTATATGCCAAGGCCTTCCTGATGGATATGGAGGAGGTGTATCAATTACATAGTTATTCTTGCTAGAAACCTTAAAATCATAAATTCTTTCCTCATTCCATTTTTTCAAAATAATATTTTCAATATTTGAATTCCATATTTTTTCACCAATTTTTTGTTGCATGTTCAGGTTTGAACTAATCCACTAGTGGGCTTCTATTTAAGTTCATGCTTCAAGGAACCATTAGACCAAAGCACCAAATATTTTCATTAATAGTAATGAACCGACATTGATATTACTACGATTAGCAAAATTTTCTAAATTCACTTAATGTTAGCCAAAATATGTGCGCCCTTGTTTACACCTTCATAAATATAAACACCCAAAGCTTCTATATTTGGAGGCATCTTTGAGGACAATAGCTTTATTATTATGGATGAAAGATTCTCAACCGTTGCTTCTCCAGGCATAAGAAAGGTTGTATCTTTAGGAAGCTGCAGATTGAAAAATCCGCGTGGACCGTCAAATGATACGTAATAATGAATGCTATCTTCTCTGTAAACATATTTCTTATTAATAAAGAACTTGTGATCAAGAGTTGATAGCGTTTCTTTGATAATTCTTTTTGCCTCACTAAAATCGATTACTAAGTTGTTCACCATTTTTCCAATAATCTCTACCATAACAGTAGATGTATGCCCATGCAAGATAGAACATTTTTCAACGAGTGGTAAAATATGGGCGTAGTCAAATGCTAATGATGAATCCTCTAAAAATATAGATCCTATTTGACCCCGTTCAGAGTCAATAAAAGAAATTGTTTCAAAATCACTTGATTTGACACCAAACTTTGATTTACCAATAGCTATGATATCAAGATCACGATTAATATTTTTTATTTCATTGAATTTATCCAGGTCTTTATCAGAATCTAAAATTTCAATGTATTTGTTATCAACCTTGAAATCAACAAGAACTTCCTTTCCATTCATCAGCTTTATTTTAAAGTCATATTGATAATCTTTTTCTAAGAATGAAAGTAATCTTGAGAAAGATAATTCTGTCTTACTCCTAAGCAAATTTCCATTTCTATCGATATATTTGAGATCTTCATCCAGAATTATTTTCTTCATTTATTTTATTTCAATGAATGCAGATATATACAAGTTACTTTTTTTTCGAATTCAAATTCAAAATCCTGAAGAAATACTTCAACTATGATAAAACATAAATGAAATTATTTTTGGTTAAAATGTATTGTACAATTCTGACCTAATTGATGCATTATTTGCAACAGTAGCTGAATATTTGAAAGGAATCGATAAGATTGGCATCGCTTTCTCGGGCGGGATAGATAGTACGTTACTTGCAATAATTTGTAAAAACATGAATATCGATACTACATTATTGACTGTTGGCTTTCCTGATTCCAATGATATAGGATTTTCAAAATCAATTTCACAAAAAATCAAAATGAATCACAAGATTTTAGAAATAGATAAAGATGATTTTTCTGCATTTTCTAGAAAAGTAAAAAATGAGATGGCTTGTAGAAATGTATCTCATTTAGAAAATTGCATCGCCTTTAGTTACATAGCTCAATTGGCAAGTAATAACGGTCTGAGTGTTGTACTCACAGCTAACGGTTTTGATGAGCTCTTTTGTGGGTACAATAATTTCAGATACATATTTAATCAAGGTAATGATACTATTAATAAGACTATTGAGTCAAAGATCTTGAATGAATTAGAATTAATAAATGAAATAAAGCAAATAGTAGAAAAGTATAATATCAGTATTTTACAACCATTCCTCTCAAAAGGATTTATTTCTATCGCAATGAAGTTTCCAATTTATAATAAAATAGTAAGCTATGATGATGTTTTGAGGAAACACATCATTAGAAAGATTGCGTTATCTTTTGAGATACCGCCAGAGGTCATTATTAGGGGAAAAAAAGCCTTGCAGTACGGTTCTCTAATCCACAAATATTATAAAAAAATAGATTAACGCACTTTGTAATTTTTACGTATTTGTTCGGCTTTTCTAATGACATCCTTTATTATTCTTGTTGATGCAGCCAGATGAGTGTTAGGATCGAATATTATTCTCAATTCATTCTTGCTTAAATGCGCTCCAATAGAAGGGTCCTGCATTATTGCTTCTTTAAAATCTTTATCATCAGGAAGAGTTTCAAATGAAACATGTTGTATGTTATCATATGC
>JAATVM010000100.1 GCA_014523495.1 Nitrososphaerales archaeon TH1920 | reverse complement strand
TTGATTATGTAGTAGATCAATATAATTAATGTAATCGATTGGCTGATTCCATTCATTTATGTTGTGACTTAAGTGTAGATGGGCATTTTTTAATTTTCCTTAAGATTTGTCTGATGGAATTAACTTTATAATGTCTATTAATAAAAATTTAAAGACGTTGGTCCTTCTACATTCTATGTATTGTATAAACTTGGCGTACCAAAACAGATTTCAAGGATATTCACTCTAACTATAATATTTCTAGTCATACTTTTGCCGCAAGTAACATTTGAAAGTCTGTCAAAATCTTTTGGACAAGTGGCAAATGCAGGAATGGATGAAATTTTGTCAATAAGACCTGTGCAATTTGGGCCATTCTCTGAACTTTCTTCTTCGCAAAAAGCTGCTTCAGCAGTAAGCGCTTGTACAGTTACACCTACTGCCATGAGACTAAATCCAACACCGCAGCAGATTGAGGGACCATACTTTGTAGACGGAATGCCCAATCGATCCGATATAAGATCAGATACTTCTGACGGTTCAGTAAAAGAAGGCATTCCGTTGCGTCTAATAATTCATGTATATGATGTGGATGATGGCTCATGTGTTCCTCTGAAAGGTGCAAAGGTAGATCTATGGCACACAGATTCGCAAGGAGTGTATTCAGCTGTTAAAGACATGGGAACTTCGGAAAAGAATTTCCTTCGCGGATATCAAGTGACGGACAGTAATGGTACCGTTGAATTTACTACGATTTATCCAGGATGGTATGAAGGAAGAGCTATCCATATTCATGACAAGGTTCGTACATTTAATGGATCAGACACAACCTTGGAATGGACAAGCCAGCTTTACTTTAACGATTCCATCAATCAACAAATACACAAACATACCCCATATAGTAATCACGGTCCACCTCAAACGACAAATGAAGAGGATATTGTTTATAGTCGAGGGTCAGCCGATGGACTAGTCCAAAGAGATAGTGGAGAACGGTTAATTATCAATTTGACCAAAGACGAGTCTACGTATGTTGGAACGTTCAATATTGTATTAAACGCTGGACAGAGGTAGCCATACCAGCTACACGTTGCAATTATGAAAGGTTGATACCTACAAAACATCATTTTGTTTGTCATGAGGTTTTAGGCGTTCATACTGCATTCTAAATAACTCTATAACACCTGCGACATCATCCTCACCGTTTATCCACTTACTTACCCAACCTGACTGAGGAAGGATATGATGTGGCGAAGCACGTCCCGACTCAATAAGCTTATTTCTAATTTGCATTGGAAATGGCAAATCGGCTAATTTATCGTCATGTATATGACCCATCTCTCTGTTTCCTATACGAAACTCGATACCACCAAACCTATGTACGCCTGAAGTTACTCCTTCCCATTTCATTATTTGCTCTTTAATCTTTTCAATTAACATTTGTCGTTCCCCCAATAAGACTTAGTTTGGATTCTATTGCTAATTAGAATTTTCAACGCCAAACACGACTTTTAATATTTGCATAGTTACTCTCCTTGATACGCTTTCCTTAAAGTACTAATGTCAAGCTTTTGCATTTGTAGCATCACCTTCATGACTCTCTCTGATTTGTTAGAATCTTTGTCTTGCAACATCTTTACCAAAATGGTTGGAACAACTTGCCACGACACTCCGTACTTGTCCTTGAGCCAGCCACATTGCTGAGCCATTTTATCACCATCTTCAGTGAGTTTCTCCCAGTAATAATCAACTTCTTCTTGTGTTTCACAATAGATTTGGAATGAAATGGCTTCATTGAATTTAAAGACTGGTCCGCCGTTCAGAGCTAAAAATTTTTGCCCCTCCAGTTCAAAATCAACCGTCATTACAGTTCCTTCTTCTCTTTTATGAATCTCGTATCCTTCTTTTCCATATCGAGTAACGTTACCAATCTTTGCATTTTTAAAAATCGAGACATAAAACTCTACTGCCTCCTCGGCATTGTTGTCAAACCACAAACATGGACTAATTTTTTGCATCTATAGTTATAACCCATAATCGCTATAAATACATGTATTCACATGTCCTGCATTATGAAGTAGTCTGGGGGTGTCAAAATGCTTTGAATCTTTTGTAGAAGCGAATAGGATAAACCTTATATCTAAAACCTCCTATTAATATGAGAACTAAAAATGACTGATGCTAATTCTCATGATTGGAGACTTGAAGGGGATTATTTTGAAGGTTGTAACTGTGACTCAATATGCCCCTGCATCTTTTTGCAAGACCCAGACAAAGGATTCTGTAACCTTACTGTGGCTTGGCATATAGAGAAAGGTCACTATGAGAGTATGCAACTTGATGGATTAAATGCTGTGGCTGTTTTTGTGGCCCCTGGCAATATGTTCACTGGTCCTAAAATGAAGGTAGCCCTTTACTTGGA
>JAATVM010000099.1 GCA_014523495.1 Nitrososphaerales archaeon TH1920 | reverse complement strand
CGCCGAGTCCGATAATTCTTCCATCAGACCTCTCGTGAGCAACTCTATGGAGAGCTTGAGCAGCATATTTGTGTGATTTTTCAGTATATCTTAAATGTGTTAATGGATCTCCCGATAATCCGTCTGCTCCGCATTGGAAAATGATGAGCTCAAATTTCATAGAATTAATGAAATTCTCAATTTTCAGAAAGGCTGAAATAAAATCATGATCAGTAGCATTAGGATGTAAGGATAAATTTAGCTTACTGCCTTTACCGGGTCCTAAACCATTTTCTGATTCAAAACCGGTTCCTGGATATAAGAATGAACCATCCTCATGAATATCAGCTATGATTACATCAGGATCTTCCTCGAATTCGTAGTAGACGCCATCACCATGGTGAGCATCGATATCAATATACAAAATTTTCTTTAAATTGTATTTCTTCCTAGCATACATAATAGCAATCCCTATGTCATTGAATACACAAAAACCGCCAGCTGCATTCCTTCTTGCGTGGTGGAGGCCTCCAATGGGATTGAATGCATGAACAATTCCATTTGTCTTATTAATGACAATGTCAACGGACAATAAAGTAGAACCTACCACATACAAAGAAGCGTCAAATACTCCTTTAAAGGAGGGTGTATCGCCAGAATCAAGATATCCAAGTCCCGTTATTGAAGACTTTTTTACAAAATTGATATAGTCTTTATCATGAAAAGAAGATATTGTATTTTCATCCGCTAAAGCAGGTGTAACTACTTTCAAATTACTTGAATTAATAGCATCTGATAGAGAAATTTTTGACCAGAATGCATCAAGTCTCCCAGAATTAAATGGGTGTTTCTCGCCAAAGGAATAATTTGAGAGCTCCTTGCCCATAATAACTGCGGTGTCACACATTATTTAAGTATCAGAGATTCAAGTATTAGTAGATTAGCAACATACCCAAACTAGCATTTTCAAAGGTGATTTTTTAGAATAAAAATGGGATTGGAAAATGCTCATTGAGAAAGTACGAAAGCATAATCACAAAAGTAATCATCGAAATCCTCAGGATTTCAAAAATGCTTTATAGTACAAATACGATAATACATGTAGAATAAAATGTGCTACGATTTTGAAATCCCAGAAAGTATGAAACACAAAAGTAAGAATGCAATAAATAAGGAAGATGAAGAAATTGAACTCGAAAAAATAGAACCAATGACAGTCTCAAATTAACAATCATATTTTTTCTTTATTGTGCATTAATATTATGTTAATAGTTCTAGGATTCAAAGGTCATTGCTTGTCGGATTTGAGCCGCTAGCTAGCTATATAGCCAATCAATAATTCTAGTGAAAATTCTCCCGCTACTGTATGTAAGTTTGATTTGTGTTATCAAAGTTCTTAATTATTTCGAATTCATTTTCAAATTTATCATAGCTTATCAATCCTAACTGAGGAAAAATTTTCAAAGGATCTTCAGCCATAATTGTTACTGTATGTTTCTCACCAAAAAATTTTTTGCAAAGTTCAACGCTCATCCACCTAACTTTGTATTCATCCAAAATCCCAAAACTATGGAGGTATTCATGTAAAAGAACCATGAATAAATAAGAGTTGTATTCATCATTGGAAGTTGAATATTTCTTCACCAAGTCTAAAACAAAACTATTGACAGCAATCACATTTGACCCTAAAATGTGATATGCTCCTACTCTTGTAGGCATTCTATGAAGCATTAAGCTCAAACCAGCTCGTTTCATTTTATATGCTGAATTGACGGAAAACTTTACAAACTCAAACACTTCGTTAAAGTCCTTCAAATATGATAGCTTGTTACTATTATTGATTTGTTCCTTGCCCGTAATGGTTGACACTTTTTGATACTAATTATAATATTATCATTTTAGACCTATAAATGCTGGGCCATGGTTCTCGATTTTGTAATGGATATTAGAAAGGGAAGGTTTGAAAAATGACAATAGGATAATTAGCATTAAATATATTAAATTATTAAAGCAGGGGTTGGACTAGTTCCCTGTTATTGTCACTAATCTTGTTATTGATATCATTTGAAGGAAAAAAAGATCGTATGTATAGTACAATACATTAGCTTAATTAAGGAAAAATAGCATATTCTAGCTACATCGTATATGGCTGAACATTGGAAGGGAGATGCTGGTCTTAATGCTAGGATGATTCTGAGTTTCGTTATTTTAGGAATTCTATATGTGGTATTCTTGAGCATACTTCACTATCTTGGTGTAGGGTATATACCACTAGCGATAATCGCTTCTGCAATGATTCTGGCACAATGGTATTTCTCCGACAAGATAGTATTGTGGAGTTCCGGCGCCAAGCTCGTATCAAAAGAGGAGTATCCCAAGCTACATGAAATTGTGGAGAGACTCTCAGCTAAGAATGGTCTCCCAAAACCTAAAGTGGCAATGGTTGATTCACGGGTACCAAATGCTTTCGCTACAGGCAAGAGTGCTAAAAGTTCTCTGGTAGCCGTAACTACTGGAATTTTGGACCTCTTAGACAATGATGAGCTTGAAGCTGTAATAGCACATGAATTAAGCCACGTTAGGAGCAGAGACGTTCTAGTTCTAACCCTAGCCAGTATATTTTCTACTGTTGCCTGGTATCTTGCTCAATTTGGATTTTTTGGTGGATTACAAGCTAGAAATCGAAATACCGCTGGTATTACCGTAATCGTAGTATTAGTTGCAATAACAACATGGATTGTAAGCTTCTTAATTATTAGAGCAATTTCAAGGTATAGAGAATATTCTGCGGATAGGGGTGGAGCAATCATGACTGGAAAGCCAGATAAATTGGCTAATGCTCTTCTCAAGATAAGTGGTAAAATCGGTAGTATTCCACCAAAAGAATTGGAGCACGTTCAAAAGTTGAATGCATTCTTCATTATTCCTGCCCTTTCTGGAAGTTCCATTGCTAACCTATTCTCTACACACCCACCAGTGGAAAAACGAGTTCAAAAACTCATGGAAATGAAATCTGGGGCGCAAAAATAAGAGCAATTATCCTTTACAATACATAACCAGCCTTTAGATGTCTGGAGAATTATGGATAATAGTATGAATTGAGTTCTAATCGACGGATATTATCTGCACTACAGCCCTGTTTACGTATTGATTTAGGTGATCTTGATGCTTGAAATCAACGTCTACCTCTAAACTCAGGTAGGTCCAACAGGTGCCTGTTGATTCATCACGTGCACCGTGACAACATCATCATCTTCTCTATCAACCTCATCACGTACTTTCAATTGGAATTCATATGTAACTTCCCCTGAGACGTCTGGAGCCGTGAATGAAGCTTTGGGTTTATCATCATTATTTATTTCAAAAGGTTCATTATTATTTTGTACTTTAGCACCATTCACTCTAGCCAACTCCCACTCATAGTCAACAAATTTTTTAAAACCACCTTTGCTACCAGAGCCATCTAGGTTCACCTCTTGATTTTCCAATGCTTTAAAATCGTTACCTGCGTCAGCCTTAATCCTAGGATACTTTTTAGCATCTGCGGTGTCCCATGTCAAAAGTTGCATCACCGTAAACATAATGGCTAAAACAATCAATACTTGTACGGATTTGTTCAT
>JAATVM010000098.1 GCA_014523495.1 Nitrososphaerales archaeon TH1920 | reverse complement strand
TTAATGTTGGAAAATTGAAAAGATGTAATCATATATTTGCTAATTAATTTTTTTTAGTAACACTATTTCTTAAATAGAAAGTCACAAAAACTTTTTCCTGCGATACTTACACATAAATCATATTGATCTTTCGGATTATTTTTATCACCATCTTGGGGTGGAAGTCTGTCAGAAAAATCATTTAATGATGAGTCTATCTTATCCTGACTGGGCTTTTCTCCCAATATTAGGTCTAATTCCTTAATTGAGTTATCTCTGAGAATAGTCAGATGTACTTTATCTCCAACCTGTTTCTCGCTTTCAATATATGCCAAGATGTCGTCATCCTTCACTACCTCTCTGTTATCAATTTTTAATATAATATCTCCACCTACATCAACATCCCTTCCGTTATACGTAATTGTAGTTGATCCTCCTTGTAAATCATATTTCTCAGCTGGACTTCCTTTCGTGATACTAGTTAATAGAAAACCTTTAGTCTGAGTCAATCCAATCTGTTTGGATAAATCTGGACTGAGACTAAGACCAAGTATTCCAATATGTGGATGATGGTAAGAGCCAGTTTGGAGAAGCGAGGTTACAACTTTACTAATGGTGTTAGAAGGGATGGCAAAACCAACTCCAGAATAGACACCGGTATTAGAAAATATGGCAGTATTGACTCCAATTACTTTACCTAGAGTATTGATGAGTGGTCCCCCTGAATTTCCAGGATTAATAGCTGCGTCCGTTTGTATGATATTTGGAATAGAAAATGATGACGCTATTCCAGGATTTTCTTCATTCCCATTTGACGGCAAGAGTCTACCCAAACCACTCACTATTCCTACAGTCATTGAACCTGAAAGTCCAAATGGATTTCCAATTGCAACAACTGTATCACCTATTCTTAATGAAGAGGAATTGGCTAAAGATAGTGGTGCCAATTTATCAGGAGGAATATTTTTTACCTTTATGACGGCCAAATCATCAAATTGATCAAAACCAACCAGATCTGCTGAATAAACACTACCGTCTAGGAAACTAACTTGCAATTCACTGTTGGAGCCAGGTCCTGCGACATGATAATTTGTGATTACATGACCAGCCTTATCGTATACAAACCCTGAGCCTAATCGCGATCCTAATTCATTAGAATTATCTTTTTCAGTTACCTGTACTACCGATTTCTGAACTTTTGAAAAAAGGTCCGGAAGAGAAAGAGAATCTTGGCCAGTAGAGTTTTTAATTATTGGTATTTGTGCTGATGCAACATTGATACCAAAACTAAAAGTTCCATAACAGATGATTGCAAGAAATACCAAAAATGAGATTTCCAATAATAGTTTCTTTTCGCTCATTTCCTTAATATTATGTCACTATGAACTACCCTATATTTGAACTATGGTTTATCCTAATCAATTAATCTCATCCTTCGCAAATTCTACACGCTAACGCTTTTTCCGCAGCAATCAAGTGGTTTGATATTATTGAGCTCATATCTAGTCGTTATTCATCGAATATATTAGATACACATACAATGCTATTCTTAATCATTATAACATAGCGGGAATTATTTACGGTTTGGTTCAATCTAAAACGATACAATGAAATTCAAGTATCTATTTCTATCATTGATATGAAAAAGGATGAGTCACCAATAACATTTCTGAAATACAAAAACTTGAGCGATATGCTAAAAGTGATATTATTTTCTTCTCAGTCTGCCCTAGGACTAACTCCTATGCTTTATCACTTAAAGTATAAAGAAAAGGAAATTCTTTTTATCGAAACGGGGGCATTGGGAGGAGCATTAGTTCATTATATCGTCGAAAAAGAAAAACCAAATAAAAAATTCATAGAATTAAGGCAATTAACGGGCGAGCATAATTTTGTTGAAAAGATAGGAAATGATACACATTCAATTTATATCCCAATATTAGAATTGGATAGCACGTCTATTGAATTTCCAATGTAAAAAAGTCGTAATAGATTACCGTACCACAATTAATTGATGTTAATTATCTTTTCATTTGTCCTTCCTGTAGATGGATACATCCTGTAATGACATCTTGTTTTGTCCGATTAATTTAATCATAGTTGACAGTAACATAAAATACCTACTATCAAAAAGGAATTCTTTTTTAAGTAGATCTAATAAATAATTACCTAGTAATACTATTCCCATGAATTTTGAATTTTGAGTACAAAAAAGTCTCGCCATTGTAATTAATCATGGAGCATGTACCATACAAGAATTTCATCATCATTAGACAATCCAAGAAGGAGTAGAAACAAAGCTCTTCGATATGGGGAAATTCTACAGTCTGACTATCATTAGGGAAATTCCTCTCACACTGATTTCTGTAGAGTACTTATATCCATAGTAGGTTTTAAAAATATCCAAATTGATTAATAATGCATGGTAGATGAAAGGTTATCTCAATTTTTAACAGATGGTAAAGATTGGGAGAGGAAAGCAACTAGTATACCAGGAGTATTTTTGATTAAATTGCCCGAATACAAAAGTAGACCTGCCTATATAGCTATAGAAATTAATCCCGTCGACACATCAGGGATCGCAACCAAAAAACGTGGAATAGTAATTAAATCTCGTTCTGAATTGGATCAAATAAGCAGCATTCTTACTAATGTCAAAATTGTTCAACTAGCCACAAGTATAGATGAAGTAAATCCTGAAAAAAAATCAAAACCATTATCTAATGAATCTGATGTATATGAGATCTAATAAACATGAAATGAAGATTAAATAAATGTGATTAAAAAAACTTCAATTTGTTTCGCCTATCATTTTAGATCATTGCTATTTTCAATTAATCAAATTGTAGATTCATGTCTTTAAAGAAACAATCCACTTACTTTACTCACCCTCTTCTTAGGAAAAATATACTACATTTTAGAGAATATCAGAAAAATATTATTGAATCTGCTTTGAACAAGAATACTTTGGTGATCCTTCCTACCGCATTGGGCAAAACAATCATCTCATTACTTGTCTGTAGTAATTCTCTTTATAACAACAGAGATAAGAGAGTCCTAATCCTAGCGCCGACAAGACCACTTGTAAACCAGCACAGGAATTCTTTTGTATCATGCATGAAATTATTTGAGGATCAAACTGCAATAGTTACAGGAAAAATACTTCCGTACGCAAGAACAATTGTATGGAATAAAAAAGAGATCAGACTTGTTTTTGCCACGCCAGAAGTAGTAAAAAATGACATTAAAGAGGAGAGACTTTCATTCAAAGATTTTTTTTTGATAGTTTTTGATGAAGCACATCGCGCCGTGAAAGATTATGCATATACGTTCATAGCAAAACAATACGTACAACATTGTTCCTATCCACTAATCCTCGGATTAACTGCTAGCCCTGGGTCAGAAAAAAATAAGATTCAAGAGATTTGCAGCAATTTATTTATCGAACATTTAGAATACAAGATGGAGGAAGATTCTGATGTTAAACGATACATTAATCCCATTGACGTAAAATGGAAATGGTTCGATCTTCCTTCAGAGTATCAATACATTAAATCGATTTTGAAGACGATGTTAGAAGAAAAACTCAATTGGCTAAACAGTAACAACATGATAAAAAAAAACTCAAGATGGATTTTCAAGAGAGATCTAATCGCCCTAGGCGAGCAGCTCAGACATAACTTGAGTATTAGAATAGAAGAAGAACGGCGTCCATTATACTTTGGATTAGTGCAACAATCTGTTGCTTTATCGCTCATGTATTGCGTTGAGTTAATGGAAAGTCAAGGATTTTATTCTCTCAAGACTTTTTTGGATAGAATGCAAGTAGAAGAAAGCAAGAGCCACAAAATGTTACTAAACGATCATAGAATAAAAGAAGTAAAGGGATTTATTGAAAATTTAAAAACAGAACATCCAAAAATTGAATACCTTATTAAAATCCTAAAAGAAGCATTTGATTCTCAAAAATTTAATTTGAAGGAAAATAGAAATTTGACAGAAAATGTTTCATTAGGAAAAGAATCAAGAGTTCTTGTTTTTACCCAATATCGGGACACTGCACAACACATAGTTGAGTTGTTAATTAAAAACAAGATCAAGGCATCAAGGTTTGTAGGTCAATCAAAAAGACAGGGTGATCCTGGAATGAAACAGGAAGAACAAAATTCTGTATTGGAATATTTCAGGGAAGGAGACTTTAATGTTTTAGTGGCAACTTCTATTGCAGAAGAAGGACTCGATATTCCGGAAGTTGATTTGGTTGTATTTTATGAACCAATACCAAGTGAAATTAGGCATATACAACGAAGAGGAAGGACTGGACGAAAAAATATCGGTTCGGTAATAATTCTTGCAGCAAAGGAAACAATTGATGAACACTATTTCGATGTAAGTAGAAAAAAAATCCAAAAAATGAAATCGGTTCTATCATCCATTAATACCACTCTCAACCTCAAACCAGTTCATAGATTGACCCTAAGACCGAATCCTATGACCAAATCTGAGATTGATTCTCTCGATTCATATCTAAACAAATATGAGGAAAGAATAAAAATAAAGTCACCGTCACCTAATAAAAACAAAATTTTTCCTAATAAAATCTCATATTCTAAAAAAGATCATACTATAGTACAATTTAAAAGACAAGTAGAGCAGATTGCCAGGAAGATATATTCTATTGTATCTATTCATGGAAACAATGGATTAGACGTTGAATTGATTCACAGCATACTTGAAATAGATGATACAGTAATAGGCGAAGCATTAAAAATGCTTGAAAAATTGAACAAAGTAAAAATAAATGGCAGGAAGGCAATTCTCTGTGATAATATAGAAAAAATTCACGGAGAAATGTATAATATTGAAATCGAAAAAGTGCTGATGGGTACGGCACTTGTATTGGTGAATAGTAAATGGCATGCTAGCTTGCACCACTATGATTATAGTGGACCAAGAGAGTTGATAAGAAAAGGACGAGAATTCCAAGCCATAGGAGAATTGTATCACGATAATGATATTCTGAATATCCGCGTAAAACAAATCATATAGATCAATGTAGTGTGTTTAGACGCTAGTTATCTTTACTCTAGGAAAATTCAAACTGGTGAGTTAGTGGAGTAACTCTGGCTTATGCTGATCAATTATCCTTGATAAACCATTCATATAATTTTTGGCAAACGTAGTAATAGGTTGGGAAGAGTACCATATACATCCAAGCACTTGACAGTCATGGCATGTTCTCGCTATATCCCATTGAGGTGCGCTCCATATTTCATCGATAGTTTGTTCAAGCAAATTATATGTGTTCTCTGAATTATTAAATTTCCAGCAGGGTACCATCACGGTACCGTCCGCGTTAACAAAAGTGCTCTTCCATACCCCACACTCATTAAAAATAGTCCGCCCATATTTGATAATTTGTTCAAAATATTCTGGCGGGATCATTATCTGAGGGGAAGAATTTTTTTTTCCGTAATCCAAAATGCTTTCACAAACTTTTACCATTATTTTTCTATCTGGCAATAACGAGTACGGTACATCAGATCTATCTTCCACAAAAGTTAAGGAAACTGCGTTTGAACCAAGTTCTTTAGCTTTGTCAAAATAACTTTGATCGATAAATTCATCTGTGTTAAATTTTGTAATTACACTATTAAAATAATGAGAAATGTTACTTTGATTAAGAAGTCCAATGTTTTCCATAACCTTGTGGAAGGTCTTGCTTGATACACCACGTACTTTACAATAGGATTCTTCATAAACTGAATCAATACTACAAGTAATAAATTGAATATATTGTCTTAATTTTTCGAGGTCTACAGTGTGTAAAAGTGAACAGTTTGTAATTAATGAAGTTGGCATATTAATACTATCAAGGTAACTAACAAGGTCTATAAAATCGGGTCGACTTGTTGGTTCGCCACCTTCAACAATTGACCAGACGCAATATTTCGAGAC
Organism: Nitrososphaerales archaeon TH1920; assembly: GCA_014523495.1. GTDB lineage: Archaea > Thermoproteota > Nitrososphaeria > Nitrososphaerales > Nitrososphaeraceae > TA-21. The sequence continues at coordinate 7,876 of JAATVM010000098.1, read as the reverse complement.
TTTATCGAAAATTCTTTTCCATTGTTCTGTGGTCAAATCTTTTTCTTTTACAAGTTTTAATTGTCCATCCTTATTGGAATCACCAAAAGGACACATGGGACAATAAAAATTACAATAATGGGTCAAACTAAAAACAGCAACTAATGGGCGTCGCTTACCTATGACTCTATTTAATGACCATTTACTTAGTAACTTTATGGTTCTTATCTTATCTACTTCCAACCAATTTATCTAGCTATTTCATTCGTATTAATCTATTGGAGTCCATTCGTATCATGTGTTATCTTTCGAGGTTAGATTTGAGATAGACTTTTCATTCCAGCTTTGCAAATTTAAGATAAATAGATTCATTGTCTGATCGATCTAATTTCGCATTTTGTAATTTGGCCTCAACAAATACCGTTTTATTAAATTTACATCCACTAAAATCACAATTTCGCAAATCTGACCACATAAAATTTGTTCTAGTTAAATTAGAATTCATTAATTTACTATTTTTTAGATTTCCGTAAATAAATATGGCATCTGTTAAGTTCGCATTCTCAATTTTTGAATCTGTGATTTCAGATTGGGCAAAATTTGCCTTGTATAAATTACATCCTGAAAAATTTGCTCCAACACATTTAATACCGTTTAGGTACACATTTGAAAGATCTTTCCCTGAAAAATCCATTCCACTGAGATCAATTTTCACAGAAATGTTGGCCATTCTCCATTCGTTAAATTGCTTGATTTTCGAGTCTTGCAAGAAGTCCAACCAAATTGATTTTTCAGTCATTTTTATGACGTTGTTTTTTTTGATATATCAATTTTCTCCTTAAAAATTCTGCCTATGAGAAATAATACTTTTTTGTCGATTAACCAAAATTTCAATTTGGAATTATGACTAGATGATATTCATTAACTCTGCGTAAACACTTAATATATATGATAATCATATCAAAAATTGTTATATGACGGAAAGTAAAAAAAATAATTCTCCGCCACGTATAATGATTGTGGACGATGAATCTGATATCCTTTCGGTCATAAAAAGAGGATTGGAGTCAGGAAATGATTTTAGGGTTGAGACTTTTTCAAAAGGTGATGATGCCATAAATAATTTTCAGAATCATCCCCCAAAATATTATGATCTTGTAATTACTGACATCCGAATGCCTAAGATAAATGGATTTGAGCTTTATAGACGTATTAAGGATAATGACCCTACTATGAAGATTGCATTCATTACTGCTTTTGAAATAAACAAAGAAGAATTCAGCAAAGTTATTCCATCTGTCAATGTTACTGATTTTATTAGCAAGCCAGTCAGTATTTCCAAGTTAAGAGAAAAAATAAAGTCCATACTAGAGGATAATCATACTGACTCCGCTTAATCAGAACGTGATATTTCCAATCTTACTTGAGCATCTTTATTATTCTAGTCAGAACCTACGATGGGTAATGCCTTGCCTGATGGAAAATTAAATGTGTTTTTCTCCTGTTCTTCTTCAGTAACTTTTTCAAATTCAAGGGTAATTTCTATCGGTCCATTGAATTTAACACTGATTTCATTTGCAAGATTAGCTATTTCATTTTTGTCACTAAATTCTTTAGAACCTTGAAGAAAAACTCTACTTTGCCTAAATAATGTTTTGCCTCCATATTTTCCTTGCAGAAATTCTAGTAATTTTCGAACTTTATCTTGTGGTATATCGTTGTAATAGAAACATATCCCATTTATTAGTTCTTTATCAAATGGAGTTCCGTACCTAAACCAAAAAACTCCAAAGTGTTCATACTCTCCTTGTAGACATTTTATCTCCCAATGGTTAGCCCTTTCGATAGGGTATGTTGAATTTAAAAGGTCATTGACTCCTAAACGCCAATATCTTATGCGCACCTGAGAATATACTAAATTATCATTATAATAATGTGACGAAAAATTGAAAAACGAAACATATTAACCCCAATATCCGCGAGGAAACAAGATATTCAATCCAGTATAGCATTTCTTATAGAATAATTTATTCTGAAACAAATAAAAATAATAATATAGTTGGAAAGATAACTGTAGGAAATTGAAAGCAAAAAGCACAAAAAAATCGCCCAAAAATATTTTGAGTGATTCTGTACGAGACTATGAAATTCAATCAAATTCTATACCTTTACTAATTGATGGTATGGAAAACTCCGGTGGTTTTGAATCCAAAAATCTCTGGGATGGAATAAATATAATTCGTACGATGACAAAGGATAAAAACTGTACCAAATTCTTGTCATTTGTAGGAGCAATTATCTCGACTGGAGCAAGAGGCATCATCAGGGATATGCTAAAACATAAGATGTTTGATTGTGTGATTACAACCTGTGGTGCATTGGATCATGATATTGCCAGAACTAGTACAAAATACTACTCTGGAGACTTTCGGATGGATGATACCTTGCTTTACAAGAAAAATATTCATAGGTTGGGAAATGTACTTGTACCCCTAAATAATTATGGACCGGTTATTGAAAAAAAGGTACAAGATTGTCTAAACGATCTTCACCAGAAAGGGTTATACAGTGTTTCGACCTATAATATAACAAACCATATAGGAAGTACACTAGATGAGACTTCATTCTTGTACTGGGCATATAAGAATAAAATCCCTGTCATAGTCCCGGGTATTGTAGATGGTGCAGTAGGAAGTCAAATATGGTTCTTTTATCAGAAACATAAAAACTTTAATGTAAACATACTGTTAGATGAGACCAAATTATCAGACCTGGTTTATGATGCAAATAAAACTGGAGCTTTCATTATTGGAGGCGGAATTTCTAAGCACCATACATTATGGTGGAATCAATTTAGAGGAGGACTAGACTATGCAGTATCTATAACAACAGCTTCTGAATGGGATGGTAGTTTGAGTGGAGCCTTAATTGCAGAAGCAATATCGTGGGGAAAAGTAAAAGGAAAAGCAAAACAAACTACTATACATGGGGAGGCAACCACATTGTTACCGTTCATTTACGCAGCTCTCTTGAAATAAAAGTATTGTTCAAATATTATCTTCCAACTTTTCAACTTTTTGTCATATTTCTATCTGATATTTTTATAGAGAGTATTCTGGCTAAATTTGGATCTTGAGGTTGATCATTTTGAATTGTTGGTAGTGCAGCTATTTTATCAACCACATCCATCCCATTTATGACTCTGCCAAATACCGTATATTGATTGTCCAAAAATCTAGAATCATTTAGGACAATAAAAAATTGTGAACCAGCACTATCCGGATCCGAAGATCTGGCCATTGATACGATTCCTCTACTGTGCGGGATGTCACTGAATTCTGCCTTAATACTATAACCCGGATCACCTGTTCCCCACGCACCAACGTTTGTGTCATTTTTCGTAAGTGGATCACCACCTTGAATCACAAAGCCCTTAACAATTCTATGGAATATGGTGCCATTGTAGAACCCAGAACTTGCAAGTTTCTCAAAATTTGAGACATGCTCGGGGGCTACGTCTGGGAAGAATTCAATTGTTATAGGTCCCTGTGATGTACTAATTACAGCTAATTTAGATTCATTAGTTGATTTCATATCATTATTAGTCTTAGTGGTATTTATTGAAAATTTCTCTTTATTGTCGATAGTTTCGTTATATGGATCAGATATAGTTTTAGGTATATAGTTATGGTTCACCTCATAAATTAATACCCCAAAAAATAGACCAGGTCTGCTACTCCTGAAGCTGTCTGATGAATAAACCAACTTTAATGGTTGTTCGTCTTTAGCATTTTCTGGATATTTGATGTCTTTTGAATAAATTGCCATTGCTCCTGGTTGATATTCACTTGATGGAGCGCCATTCAAAACATATGACACAGGAGTGAAAGGTATCAATTGTCCAAGTAGGGTACTATTCCAAAAGAAAGGAGTTGGAGTAAAACCATCCTGTTCCAGATATCTATTTTCATTAAATCCTCCTATTCGTATAAACCACTGTTTTTTACTCTCGTCTCCACCGCTACCTAAAACATAAAGCTCACTGCCATTGATACCACTAAATCTCTGTCCGACAATATACACTACTATATAGTCAGACTTTAGATCGTTCGCAATTTTAATACCATTCTCAGTTTGATCCATAAACATCTTTGCAATCGTTGCAATACGCGTTTGGTTTATTGTAGCGTTATCAGCTAAGCTGGTTCTATTTCCCAGTGTGGTTATCCAGTAACCATAATCCCACCAAGATGCAATTACTGAATTGGATGATGTGTTAGCTGAAATCCAGTCTAATGCGTCTATCCAATCATTAGTCTTGAGTCTATATCCAGTACCGCCATTTGCAATTGAAGGAGGTATGTCGGCAGAGCTCAACCAATTTGAATTTTGTGGAAATAATATACCATTGTCTAACACTGGAATTGAAATTAATATGACAATTATAATCGAATATACTATTTTTAATGATTTATTCGTAGGAGAGATTTTTTCAATTTCGATCCTTCTCTTTTTCTTTTGCGAAGATTCTGAAGATGCTTTATAATTGATAATACTTCTAGTGATTTCATACAAACCCAGACTAGCCAAGAGAATAATTCCTATCGACGAGAATACAAGTAATCTTGCAAACGTTGCACTTACGTACACTCCAGTAATTCCGATGATCAGTGAAAAAATGGACATATCATTTCTGTGTCTAAATGCCATGAGAGCACCAAATCCAGCAAACATAATAAGAATGGAATAATCCGTAAAATAGTCAACTACAGTTGGAGTAAAATGCTCTGCTACGGATTCTACCAGGGGATTCTGGGAGGAGAGAAAGGGGTTGAGTGCATTTAGATATCTAAACGAGGATGTAACATAAGTTCCAGATAGAATTATTCCTATGGTAATTGCAAAAAAGGCTCCAATCAGGATCCAATTGTTTCTTACAAAAGTATTCGATGAACTTAATTTTCTTACAATTGATGATAGAATCAAAAATATTGTTCCTCCGATGAGGGCAATACCTGGAAGTCCAAATACAAATGAAAGGCCAGGTCTTGGAAACAAGCCGGCGGATAATAGCGTGGCAACCGTAAATAAAACTGCAACAATTAATGGAATTTTAATATCAGTTCGTAAAAAAGTTACTGCAAAAAAGAATAATGAAATTGGAATACTAAAATATTGAATCCCACCCCATGACGCATTGGCAACACCTAGTAATAATCCTCCAACTATAGCTTTTGGAATAGCAATCCTCTGCTTATTTTTCATCGCAGAGATAAGTAGGTAGAGCGCTAGAAGCGCAAGGAACAAACCAAGAGGTTCAGATTTGAACCACCCTAAGTTCCCACGCTGAATAATAGCAGGAGTAAAAGCAATTAGTAGTGCGGAAAACAATCCGGCTGTGGTTCCACCCAGTGATCTTACCAACGCAAAAATAACAATAGTCGTCAACGATCCCACGACAACGGGTAACACTATTGTAAAATCTAAAACAGAACTATTCCCTCCAAAGATCTTGTACAGAAAAGCTGATGTTATATGTAATCCGACTTGTGAAGTCTTTGGTATGTCTCGACCATCAGGATACCAAGACATATTATCATGCCACTTCAAATAGGCGTCCAGGCCATTATCTACAATATACTTAGTTGCCCTATAATCAAAATAAGGATCAAATTCATTTAGATAAAAGCCATATTTAATTGGAAAAGAACGCATTATGAAAGCTGTTGTAAATGCAATAACTAATACTGCTACAACTAATAGATGGCGTACATTAAAATTGAGAGATCCAACATGAAATAAAACTCTATCACCAGATAGCATAATAATGCTTCTTGATTTTACTCATTTTTTAACGTACTGGAATAAATTTGGAAAATGTGTTTTGTAAAATAAACATACTAAAATATTTGTTGAAAAAATTTTTATTGAGATTTATAACAAAAGAAGGGGGAATTAAGAGGAATCAGTGACTGCTAAAGTATTACCTCTTTGATTTGGATCCTTTCTTAGCAGACTTTGATTTCTTTTTTGCTGCCATTTTCAATGATATTAGAAAAACAGATCGTATATAAGTTTTAATTTCTGCACTAAAAAATTTAGGTTATTCAGACTCTAATATCTTTGTCTCACATACTGTGACCAGTTCTGAGAATCGTATTGCATCCTCTTTATTACCTACAATTGTACCATAGTGCATTGGAATTGCAACTTTTGGATTAATCAATTCATTGACTGCCTTGGATGCTTCCTCTGCAGTCATGACATAAGTTCCGGAAACAGGTATTAATACTATAGTCGGGTTTGTGTCTTTCATTTCTGGAATGATATCAGAATCTCCCGTGTGGTATATTCGATCATTACCAAATTTTATTATGAATCCGATTTTTTTGTCATCCTTTGGATGAAAATCCTTGTTAACATTATATGCCGGAACTGCTTCTACTACCAAATCGTCTATTTTCTCATTATTGCGAGGATCGATGCCAATTAGATCTTTCACTTTTAAAGACTTTAACTGTGATAGACACTCTTGAGCAGAAACAATAACTGTTCTCTCATTGATGATATTTTTCAAATCTTCTATTGATAAATGATCAAAATGGTTATGGGTTATAAGTACAATGTCGGCATCAAATATGTTTTCATATTTGTTGCTCAATTTGTAAGGATCAATATACATTTTCTTATTACCATGTAGAATCTTGAATCCAGCATGACCGGTCCACGTTATACCGATGTTATTGTACTCATACATGCATAATAAGAAATAGATTGGCGATTTAAAGCTACCCTTCAAAATACCGATTTGCTATCAACATTTTATTCTTTGATAATGTAATCGTAGTCACGTCAGCCATTATCAATCTATTCAATAATTTATTATCTAGCGTGGCTACGGCAAATTTTCTGTTCTTAGCGACATATTCAAGAATATCATTGTCTACGTTTTTAGATTTACCAATATCTTTGATTTCAAATTTCAATTTAGATATCCGAATCGCAGTATTTGCGATCATAGACTTCTTAGGGCCCGATTTTCTTTCAATAGAATCAAGTTCATCAAGAACAAAAGTCGGAACAATAAACTCTAATTTTCCAAATTCATTCTCAACTTTGTCTATGCATTTGATAGGGTTTGAAACCAATGCAATGAGAAAGCTCGTATCACAAATTATTTCCATCTACTGATCCTCTGAAAATACATACTGTGGAATAGATTAAGTTTAATTAATTAGTTTCAGTTTAAAAAAGTGCGCATTCAAAACAATTTTCTCCGGTAAAACCAGATAATAAGTAAAAATAGTTACTAAAAAGAATCTAATACTGATCTGAATTGTCACATTAGCAATTATCTACTCTATCAAAAGATTCATTATTAAGAATCAAAGATCATTTATTACAGTATTTGAAGACAATAGAGACGAAAATCATGGTGGATTCAACTCCTGAAAAAATTTGGAGCGTTCTTACCAATTTTAAAGAATATGAGAATTGGAATCCATTCATGATAAAAATAATTGGAGATGCCAAATTAGGATCTAAAATTGAAGTCCAGATTCAAACCGTCAAAGGAAAGAAGAGAACATATAAACCAATCATAACTAAATTCGAAATAAACAAAGAACTTAGATGGAAAGGCAAATCATTATTACCTGGCATTTTTGATGGTGAACGCATATTTATTATTGAAAAATCTGCACACAATAAAGTTTCATTCCTACACAAAGAAATATTCAAAGGATTGGGTGTAAAACTAATTGGAAGCAAGTTGGATGAAGATCTCATAGAGAGCTTCAAGAAAATGAATATAGCTCTAAAAACCAGGGCTGAAAATTTCCGAGAGTAATAACATTTGTAGATTATTACATTTTTACTACTAGATCGGAATGTTTAA
>JAATVM010000097.1 GCA_014523495.1 Nitrososphaerales archaeon TH1920 | reverse complement strand
TGGGAGGTGGTATGGCGCCCATAAGTCCCGAGGCTGCAGCCAAAGATATAGTTCATTTTGCTTTGATTGATGCGAAGGGGCCTACGGGTAGCTTCTTCAGACACAAAAAACCCATTCAATGGTGATGGATACTGTCTCCTGCTCCACAAAGGTAATTCTCCTTTGGTTTCACCGGACATATTGCTGAATTTTCATAATAAATTGCAATTTATTAACTATAAAATTCATGTTTCCAAGTCGGTTGGAAGGAATTGAATTTGTTTACAATGTGATGAATTTAAAAAGATATTAATGATTTATGCTCCCAGATAAGTGATCAAAACTTGACTAATTTTGATCTCATACCAGTCGGCAATACTCCACCTAATGACGTCAATGTAGTTGTAGAAATTCCTAAAGGTAGTAATATCAAATACGAAATAGATAAGGAACATGGAATTCTTCGAATTGATAGGAAATTATCACCGTCGATGTTTTATCCTGGTAACTATGGGTTTATACCACAAACAATAAGTGGCGATGGAGAGGCTGAAGATGTCCTCATTTTAGGAGAAATGACTATAATGCCAGTTGCAGTTATTAATACTCGCCCTATTGGGGTATTAATTACTGAAGATGATAAAGGTGAGGATTCTAAGATTATTACAGTTCCATCATTAATAGTAGATCCAACTCTTTCTGAGATCCGGGACATTGAAGACATTAATCCTAATTTTAGGAATCTCGTAGAACACTTTTTTCTACACCATAAAGATTTGGAGGAAGGGAAGTTTGTGAAAATCTTAGGTTGGAAAAATAGGGCAAATGCGTTTGACATAATTATTGAATCAATGAAGCGACATAAGGCGAAACATTAGCTATTCGAAGCTCTCCGCCCCTAGATTACTTGAACATATATAAGGAGATGCATCTAGTTTTTTATCAAATCAGCCGCATTTTTCATTTAGATCCAAATCAATCATTATCATTAAGCTTAATTTTCTTCAGCCTGGTGTAGCTTATCGAAATTCATGTACTTCAAACTAACCAAATTAGGTGGAGTTTGTTTGATCATTTCCTTCCTCTAATTCCTACAACCTGATATTTCTCACTATAGCTTTGACTTCTCTTATACCCGTAATACTTGCACTTTTCTTACGCAAAAAGTTGAGGGAACCACTTTCTACATTGGATGGTCCATCTGTTAGAAAACGTTAGCATAAGAGAAATCAATTATGATTAGATACTTTATGTCATTCCCTAAAAATGAACATTGAAAACAAAAGCGTTATTTAAATTCGCAAGTCTTAGAACGTCGGGACGAATCTGATTTTTCATACGAGTCTAAAGTAGTTATTTGGCCGCCTCTGCAATTTTATTTAGTGCTTCCTCTGTAGATTTCAGGATATTATCTTTTGCAAAGCCTCTTCCGATAATAGGAATCCCAGAAAGATCGATATTCCATGATACATCAATTTTTGTTCTGGTAGCATCAGAAGGAGATAATATTAAAGTCCTTGTTCCTGTTATTGGACCTGCAGTTTGATTTATTATGATTGACTTCTTCGGATCAAGGGTTACAATCTGATGTGCCTCAGCATTATTGACGGTTGTAATGTCTCTTTCAATCACATTACTGTTTGTATTTACATTTTTGACTTCTTTAATGCCAGACCAGTATTGAGGATCGTTATCTACATACGATACAATGTTCCATATTTTATCAACAGAGGTAGTGACTTCACGACTCGCATTGATAATCTCTATTTGTGCAGATGCCCTAGGAATTTGACTTACAGTTATCATCACAACTAGAACAGCTATTGTTATGGTTGCTATTACCATTCTTGGCTGTTCTCTACGAACAAATTTTTTTGTATTTGTAATCGATTTCATAGTAGATAGAATGGAACCGAATTTTCCTTATAATCCTTGCCTACCAATAATACGTAACTAAGTTACATGAGTTGTTGTTGATTCCTTATAAATTTTTCACGCCCAGAGTAATTTCATAGTTTCATAATGTTCTAGTATAGAGTAAAATAATTCAATTCAATATCATTAAAATGGCATATCTACAAGCGCTTGTCATTATTATTGTTCTCTTTTTTGTCTACTTTATCATCAGCGTTGTCATAATCAGATAATTTCTCATCGATCTTCTTTTGTAATTCTTTATATCGTTCATATTTCTTGGTCCACTTCGAAAGTACGAACCATTGCCATATTCCTATACCTAACCATATTAGGGAAATCAGAAATGGAACTACGCGCGCGATGCCAAAGGCAGGGTTGAAGCCTGGACCAAACCTATCATGAGGACCTCCTGTATCGTGAAATGGAAATGGAGGTCCAAGTAACGCAAATGTAACGGCGAAAGCTATTGGTGGAATGATCATGATAGTGAGAATCATTATTATAAACATCTTTTTTGTCCTGTTGAGCTGATGAATTATTCCATCCATTATCTGAAAGAGATTCTCTTTTGGTTGGCCGCCGTTAGTATTCGAATTCGTTGTCACTAATTACTTATCCCTGCCTGCAATATAAAACTGTAATAGTAACTTTGTTACATTTCATCATGATAATCATCATCATGATAATTTATCCATGTCGCTCCTTGGAAACAACGCTTCATACGGCTCTAGAATTCCTCTGAGAATCTCTCTGCCTTTGTCTGAAGTCCTGTATTTTATTATTGTTTTATTTCCCCAAGCTTCTTCCATTCTGGTTATAATTCCTTTTTTAACCATATCATCAAGAATTTCTTTGTGCTTGACATTGTTTAGCCCACAATAGCTCATAAGTTTGCTTTGATTCAGCTCACCATACTCGTAAAGTTTCAAGAGAATGTCCTTTCTTATATATATCCTGTCTCGATATTCATGTACCAATTTGATTCAAGTGCCGTAATGGAGATAACCACATGTACACTGAAGTTACTATTACCAGTATCTTGCGCTTGATTCTGAAAATGACATTAATGGGACAAGTGTCGGTCGGAATATATATTGAGTACATTAGATCATGATTATGTCTCGAATACATATGAATATTTAGTGATATCTCCCTCTATAAAAGAACGGTCAAAACGGGTAGGTCAGGTAACTAAGTTACGTGTCATGGGTAAACAATGGATAAAATAGTCTCTTTCACTTTTTATACCATGACAACACTAGAAAAATTTGTCAATAAGAAGGTATTGCTGATTTCAGCCATTGTAGGGGCTGGAATTTTATTATCAGCAGCTATCTTCACAGCTCCGCTAGCAGGAAATCTGTGGGGACAACAACAAATGATAACAAGTAATGCTTCAACATACGGCAATATACCTGAAATCAATGGTTCAGTAAATGTAGGAGATCAAATAAAGAACTTCTTTAAAGAGGGTACGAAGGTCCCATTTACAACAGCTGCTGAAACTGCACAAAAGCAGATTGCGAACGGAAAAGTATTAGGAGGACATTTGGGGGTTACACAAGGATATTTAACGTACACATATTTTGTGGTGGACCCAGCAAAAGAGAATGGATACAAAGTAATTGTGGATGCTGGAAATGGTAAAGTTCTCTATTCATCGGAAGGTCAATCAATGGCTTCATTCGGATCATGGAAAGGACATGGAGTCGGACCATGGCATGGGTTTGGAGGCCCGTGGAAAGGTTCTGGATTCGCAGCATTTTGGCATGGACTGTTTGGATCATAGTTTGCCACTATCACCAGTTACATCTGTCTGATGGAATAGATTAAGACGGGCCGTGGTCCATCCCGCCCCATTTTTCATTCCAAGTTTTAGATACTTTGGTGGTAAGGTTTGAAAGGTACTGATATTTTGAAGGATGGAGATTCTATCAATGACGACGGTGGACTTTTAGAACAAACTCCACAGAAGCCAAAATATCCTGGCGGAGGAATGGGTCTTTACCCACAGTATTACCACCTACAAACGATACTAATGGAAATATCAATTCCGATTTAAACTAGGATTTAGATGAACCCGTCGGTACCCACGACATTATCGGTTCTAAAATAGGATTCTTTCAATTTAGGCTTGAATTCATATTACTTCTATCAAATCGGATCTAAATCCTTTTGAAAGGAGGAAATTCATTACTGTTTCTCTATGATCTCCTTGTAATATGATTACCTCTCCTTTAGTAGTTCCTCCCGTCCCAATTCTCTTCTTTAATTCCTTTGCCAAATTAGATATTTGCCTGATATCTTGAAATCCCCTAATAATAGTTACTGGCTTGTTATATTTTCTAATGCTCTTCTGAATAACTATTCTATTATTATCTTTATCCAGTACTTCTAAAAGGTGATCGAATGAGTTAATATCATCCTTATCTTCAACTTCTTCTTCCTTCAATACTATATACACACTATTGTAGAATAAATTTCTTTTAGGCATATGAGGAATAGTTATGAGGACCAATCAATAATATGCAAACATTGCTGAATTTGGTTTAGCCGAATACTTTGGCATAGACGATGTGTTTTCCTTGTAACTTAATTTCATTTGCTATTATTTGTAGTGTTTGCAAAGAATTTGAAGAGCTGATCTACTAGAAAAGCTGGTCGCTCTTCTGGAATCCAATGTCCAGAATCAGGAACTATGCCACCACGTACGTCTGTAGCTACTATCCGCATTGAATCCAATGCC
>JAATVM010000096.1 GCA_014523495.1 Nitrososphaerales archaeon TH1920 | reverse complement strand
GGAATTCATGATGTTCTAAAATTATTGAAAAGTGGAATAGTCGACACGTTGATAATAACTGATGAAATACCATACATGCATTTAGAGATTAAATGCAATAAATGTGGTAATGTCCAAGAAAAGTTAGTTGAAAGAATTAATTTGATCAATCTAAAGCAAGATGAGGTCTCAAAACCATGTCCTAAATGCGGAAGCGAGGATAATGAAATTACTGAAAAAGATATTGTCGATCTTCTTGAGGAGTTGTCAGTTAATATTGGAAGCAAGATGGAAGTAATTTCATCAAAAACAGAAGAGGGGGCTCAACTTGCAAGCTTGGGAAATATTGGTGCACTTTTGCGATTTAAGCCCTCGTATTAGATCATAGATATACTAATTTGCTTTAATACCATAAACTGTAAGAGATGTTTTTATTTTTTGGGCAATCTTGTCAAGTTCTTCATCTGATATAAGCGTCCTAGATGGCCATCGCCCATTTGGAGAATCATAATTGTACCTCGGTATTACGTGAACGTGAACGTGTGGTACAATTTGATTTGCTGCACGACCATTATTTTGACCAATATTTAGACCCTTTGCGTCTAGGGCCTTTACAATTGCCTTCGCCAAAAATGAAACAGTTGAGAACAGTTTTCCAATTTCTTTATCATCCATTAAAAAAATATTCTCATAATGTCTTTTTGGCAGTACTAGAGTATGCCCAGTATTAATCGGATACCTGTCCATAAACGCAACAAATAGGGAATCTTCGTATAATTTGACAGCTTTTAATTTATCATCAATAATAGAGCAGAATATACAAGCACTAGTATCCGATTTCAATAAATAAAATCCCTATCTATTACTGATTTATGTTTTGTTATGTTCTTTATCTACGTGACTTTTAAATAGGTCAAATTTTTTTCTAACTATAAATGACTGAAACGATCGAAGTATATGAGTTTAATATGAAATTCACATTCACTTGTCCAAAATGTGATTACAAAAATGAAGATATTTCTTCTGTAGATATCGCTAATGGAAATGCCGAGTGCGGAATGTGTGAAACTCTATTTAAAATAGAGGGGATTGACAGTATTAAGATTTTTGCACTTTTAGAATAATATCATAATTAAGACGATACTTAAATTAGTATTAATGTTATATTAAAATACGCTATAATCTTTAATTCTTTGATGGAACTTGTCAGTAGAACTGTAGTTAATGGCCCAGCAAGGGCTCCTCACAGAGCCATGTATAAAGCCATGGGTCTAAATGACGACGATTTGTCGAAACCTATTGTGGCGGTTTCCTCTACATGCAATGAGGCGACGCCTTGTAACATTCATTTAGGAGATTTGGCACAGCATTCAAAAGCTGGAGTAAAGGACTCTGGTTGCACTCCAAGAGAATTTACTTCAATCTCTGTTTCAGATGGCATAGCAATGGGACATGAAGGGATGAAAGCATCTCTTGTTAGTCGTGAAATTATTGCAGATTCAATTGAAATAATGATGCGGGCTCATAGATATGATGGATTGGTTGGAATTTCAGGATGTGATAAGAGTTTACCCGGTACAATTATGGCGATGGCTAGACTGAATCTGCCATCAATATTTGTGTATGGCGGAACAATATTACCTGGAACATGGAATGGAAAAGAAGTTACTATCCAAGATGTGTACGAAGCAGTAGGTTCATTTGAAGCAGGTAAGATGAACCTTGAAGATTTAAAAAATTTAGAGAATGTTGCATGTCCTTCGGCTGGTTCATGTGGAGGTATGTATACTGCAAATACCATGGCCTGCATCAGTGAAGCACTGGGTATTGCATTGCCAGGAAGTGCTTCTCCTCCTGCATTAAGTGAGAAAAGAAACAATATCTGCTACGATACTGGAAAGCAAATCTTTCATCTATTAGAAAATAATCTAAGACCAAGAGATATCCTTACTTTTGAAGCATTCGAAAACGCAATAGCAATTGCGAACGCCATAGGAGGTTCAACCAACGCAATACTCCATCTGCTTGCCATTTCTAAAGAGGTAGGGGTACACCTTGATTTACAAGATTTTGAACGAATTCGAAAAGCAACACCTCATTTAGCTGACACAAGACCTGGCGGTTTGTATGTTATGGTTGATTTGGACAGAGTAGGTGGAGTGCCTATTATATTAAAAAGTTTACTAAAAAAAGGATTGTTAAAACCTGATACAATGACTGTCACAGGCAAAACAATGAAACAAAATCTTGAAAAAATATCTCAAAATAATTCTGAACCCGTAGTATATTCTTGCGAAAAACCTCTTCATCCAGAGGGCGCTCTCAAAATTCTAAAAGGTACGCTTGCCCCTGAAGGTGCAGTAATAAAGATTGCAGGTATACAGAGAACAAAATTTGAGGGATTTGCAAAAGTGTTTAATTCTGAGGAAGATGCTTTCGAGGCGATATCAAACCAAAAAATAGAGAAAGGAGATGTAGTTGTTATTAGATATGAGGGTCCTAAGGGTGGACCTGGAATGAGAGAAATGTTGGCTGTTACTGCTGCGCTAGTTGGACAAGGACTCGGAACCGATGTAGCTATGGTCACAGATGGAAGGTTTTCTGGCGCGACAAGAGGATTTATGGTTGGTCATGTTTCTCCCGAAGCGATGATAGGAGGACCAATTTCATTAGTAAGGAAAGGAGATAAAATCAGGATTGACCTTGATAGAGGAAAGATTGATTTGAATGTTAATCGGCTTGAACTCAACAAACGAAAAAAATCGTGGAAATCAGTGAAGTCAAAATACAAGTATGGGGTTCTAGCAAAATATATGCTACTTGCCAGATCTGCATCAGAAGGTGCTGTCACGATCCCCTCATTCAAATAGGCTTAGTTGATTGTGTTAAAACTACCAAAACTTAGCAAGTCGTGATATTGAATCAAATGCCAAATTTCAAAAACTTTTTCCTATTGTCAGTAATTGCAATATCGATAATTTCGATCGTATTTTTTTTGTATAGATATGAATCAGTTACGGTTAACTTTTTCCCCCAAAATTCAGATTTGATGTATCAAGGCATTTTTAATAACGCTACCAGTTTGGCAGAATTAGGAAATACTACAAAATCTCTTGGATTAAGCAATATGTCAGAAAGTAAACCAAATACTTCATCTGCAAACCAAATTAACAATACAAATAGGCCCGTAGACGATCTTGTTTCAATTAGCAATCCTATTGACACGCTTACAAGAATGATAATTAATGTGTTAGAAAATTCCTCAATAGTTGATTCCCAAAATAGTAAAGATCAAGGACTAAAAAACTATTATGATTTGGGAGGCTCATGGAACCTTGTGATTAGAGGCGATAAATTCTCAAACTTTACAGGTGTGGTAATATTGAATAATACTTTGAATCATATTACCAAAAATTATAGTTTGATGCTTGTTAGTTCCAGCGCAGATAATATTACTTTTCAGACAACAAATCAGATATTAAAAATAAAAGGTACTGGAAATCTGACACTTGATGATCAAACTGCTAAGGTTCAGTTACTGATAATCCTCCATAAAAACGAAAATATCTATGTAGTATTTGCATCTAAGACCAGTGAAAACCTATTCGATAATTTTTTAATTCATGGAAAAATTTTGGAAAAAAAATTTGAATACTGATTATCGTGAAGATTTTTTAATTCTGATTTATTCAGCACCTATTAAGCCAATTAAGTCAAATCCTTCAGAGATCTTAGAGCTTATTTCTGCTATTGAAATCAAATGACCATCAGGATCTACTATTATAGCATGCTTTCCAAAGGATTCTTCTTTGGGTTCTTTGAAAAATTCAACATTTTTCTCTTTCAGCTTGTTGGCAACTGATTCCAAATTACTAACCATGAACCCTACTAAGACTCCAGAATTCTTTGTCCTCACTTTATTTTTGGACGGATGTAAAGCTAGTACCGTACCACTTGAGAAAAATTCTACCCATTCAGGAGAAGTATTTTTGATCGGTAGTTCCAGAACATCACGATAAAATTTAATAGATTTATCCATATCGCTAACCAAGAGGATTATTGCGCCAACTCTTTTGAATGTCAAAGTACTGCAAAATGAATGATTCCGAATTAAGAACTTATCGATTTTAGATTCAAATTGAACTTTATATTGTAGTAAATTGTATAAATTTTTAGTTTACCTAAATCAAGAAAAGTGAAATTCAAATGTTGACTGTAAAAGTAGTTGATAATAAGATAACTTTGGTGGAATCAGATTTACCAAAGTGTGATGAAGATGAAATACTAGTAAGAATGCATTCTTGTGGAATATGTGGTTCAGATTTAGAAAAGGTCTATGGAAATTATGGAATGAAATCATCGCGGGTGGGTCACGAGCCTGCAGGAGCTGTTATTAAAG
>JAATVM010000095.1 GCA_014523495.1 Nitrososphaerales archaeon TH1920 | reverse complement strand
TTCAAGGCAAGTTTTTAGACTCCGACCTACAAATAATTGGGATAAATAGTAATGATCCTTCATATCAAGATGAAGGATTTGAGAACATGGTCAAGTTTTATAAGGAAAATAATTTGAATTTTCCATATCTTATCGACGACACACAACAAACTGCTAAATCATATGGTGCTGTCTGTACTCCAGACCCGTTCTTATTTGATCAAAAAAGAAGGCTCATGTTTCATGGAAAAATAAATGATGCAATGGAACCAGAGATGACCCCACAGGTTCATGTAATGGAAAGTAACATAAGAAAAATATTGAACGGAGAAATAATAGAAAAAGATTTTGATCCTTCAATAGGTTGTTCGATTAAGTGGAAATAGAGATTCTTTAACCATATCGGTAAATTATTCCTTTTTCACCTTTTGGATGTTTCCATTTGGTGCCAATAGAACAAGATCCACATTCCACACAACCTTCATGTTGTAGTATGACATCTTCTCCTTCATAGCTATAGCAATTTGTGGGACATAGTAGAAGTAGTTTTTTCATAAATTCACTTCTTCTATCCTCAACAATGATGTGTGGTTCGCTATCATCATTGTATTGCAATTTTGCAATTCTTTCTGATAATGTGGGAATTACCGGCACGTACGAAGAAGTAACAATATTTCCAAGTTTGTTTGCTAATAAGTTTGGTACTCGAACATATGTCTGCTCTGATTCTACAATTGGTAAAATTTTATTATATCCCAAAATATTTGCCAATCCAACTGCGACCCTTCTGAATCTTGTATTTTTCATAAGACGAAGGCCAATAGCTAATCGAGGATCAATAGAGTCCATAGAAATGTTCCTTACTACATTAAGGAACAAAGTTAAATAATCTTTATCAATTTTTGTCATATCCCTAGTATATGGGCTTTCATTAACCAGGGATTCATAGTAACTTCCCATGTAACCTGAATCAAAATTGTTATTTTCCAAAGATCGCGAAATTGCAATAGATGCTCTTACTGCATCATCAATACCAACGTTGAGTCCTTCTATTTTTGGACCTATAAATATCCCACGACCAGCAGCATCCCCAATAAATAATATGTTTCTATAATAGGGTTTTCTCATTTGGCATCTCTTACCATCAGGAATTAGTTTCGCACTATATTCAAGTTCTACATAGTTATTAACAAATTGTACCCCATATTTTCCAATTAAGTCTTGTTTAATACTATCAATCTTAGATCTAATTTCTTCAATATTTGTGAACTTTCCAGATTCTACTAATTCTACATTATTTTTGGAGAAATATTTGTATCTTAATTCATTATATGTTTTTATTAGTTTACTAACGCTTAGCTGGACTTTGAGTTGATCTTCTTTTGAAAGATCAGCATTCTCATTTCTTAACGGAACCTCATCTTTAATATACTCGCTAATTAGTGGATTTTTGATTAATACATTTATGAGCTCTGATGGTGTTACAGGATTTGAGAGAAGCGAACCATAGTGGTAGACTGCTCCCAGTGATAATGTTTCGCGATTTGTATAAAGAAATCCTCCACCGACATGATTCAATGTGATATCACCAGCAAAAAGATGTGCTGATCCTTCTGAAGAATTCAGATGAAATCTTTCTTCAATAATATTTTCAGGTAATTTTATAATTACTTTAACACCAAAGTAAACTTCTTCTGGTTTGAATTTTTGTCTAGCTTTTGTTATTTCGGCTACTTCTGAATTTACTCCATCAGCTGCAATTATTGACTTTACCTGGAATTCCTCAAGTTCATTTGTCTTGACAATCGTCTTATCTTCTATCCATTGTATATCTGAAACGTGCACTCCTGTTATGATTCCTCCACCATGTTTGTCCGCAGATTCAGAAGCTAGTTGTGCAAGCCAAGGGTTTAGTCTATTTAATAGAATAGAATAACCAAAATTTGTCTTGTACTCATGAAGTGCAGTTATATCCAGTGTAAAAATTTTATTCTTAGAAGTAGCATGCAGAAAATATTTTTTTATCAATCTCTCTATCGGTGCACTTGAAGCAAAATCTGAGCCAAAAACATCTTCAACATTATAGATCCTTCTATGAGGATCTTGTTTAGAATATAGAATACCCCCAGATACATTTTTAGTGCCTATCTGATTACCTGCTTCAATTAATATAGCACTTTTATTAAGATCGGATAATTTTTTTAATGCTGATAATCCTGCCGAACCACCGCCAATTATCGCCGCATCAAATTGTTCCAATCTTAGCTACTCCTTACAGAAATAGACGACATTTGCTTTTTTATTTGCTCAATAAGTATCGGAACAACTTCCTCCATTCTTCCTTTTATAAAAATATCTGATTCATCTATTATGGGAGAATTTTCATCAGTATTTATGGAAATTACCATTTCAGATTCTTTCATTCCTGCAACGTGTTGTACAGCCCCACTTAGTCCTACTGCAACGTAAAGGGTAGGTGTAATCTTGCTACCACTTGTGCCGATCACTCTATCTGCAATCATATATTTTGAATCCAGATTTTGACTTACTTGATATGGTTTTTTAGATAAGGGCAAGGTTATGCCTATTTCTGCTCCAAGTAGGTGAGCAAATTCTTCAATTAGCTTGATATTTTGTTCTGGATTATCTTTTATTCCACGTCCAAAGCTTACTACTATTTTGCAAGTCTCGTAATCAATTGTTCTTTTAATCACTTTTCTATTCAGTATCTTAATTTTTAATTCTTGGTCTATATTAGGGGAATACTCTACAATTGTTCCTTTCCTTAAATTATCTTTTTCTATCGGCCTAAATGCTCCTGGTATTATACTACATCCCTGTGGATGATATTCCCTCAAAATTTCCGGATTTTTATTATCAAGGCAGAGTATTGTAGTCCATAAAAAACCAGAAAAATCAGGACGGTACATTTCTAGTATTTTTTCGTATCTTATAGACTGGCCTTTTGTTTTATGCTCATGTCTGATATCGAGATCGCTTATCACTAGCTTATTAATATCCGATGCCAAACCTGAGTCCAATTCTGCCAGTACTGTAGAAGATAGATGTCTTCCAATATTGTCTGCTGCAAAAAACATGTATCTTGGTTTTACAAATGTGTTTTCGTATTCAGGTGATATTATTTTCATAATTTTTGCATCATTTGCAATCTGAACAATTACTTTAGTATCGATATCATTTCTAGGATATTTTAATTCTTCATGATCGGCATAAATTACTGAATCTGCTCCATATGTTACTAAATCATCACACAATTTTCTAACATTGTTACCGAGTACCACTGCCACGACTTTTTCTGTTGAATTGTATTTGCTATTGAATTCATCCATTAATCTTCTTGCTTCGCCTAACATTTCCAAACTTACAGGTATTACTTGTCCTTCGAAGTGCTCTATTATTACATAAAGATGTCTATATTTTTCAATTTTATGGTTTGATATACTTTCCTGATTTGTTGATTTTGACATTCTTCATTCACCTCTAACAATTTGAATTATTTTTGCTATTAGCGGCGATAGAGTATTTGGATTAGATGGATCTATGACTTCAGTTTTACGATTTGTCTTTGCCCTGGGAATTTTTTCTACTCTATATACTATTGTTGGGGAGCCTGGCAGTCCCACGCGTTTCGGGTCTAGGTCTAGTTTTTTACTGTCGAATACTCTCAAAAATTGTCTATATTCCTCTGAACGTTTTGTCCCTTCTTTTCTAAACTTATTTGCTGCTAATCTTTGTGAAACAGTATTGAAAATTGACCTATAAGAAGGATCGATAGTTATAAAGACTGGTAATGAAGATTCTATTTCTTCAATTATTATATCCATACCTTGAAGAGAAATCAGTCTTTTGGCAATTACCACATTTCTGCCTAAATCTATATCAAAACCTATGACATTTCCAAGAAAAGTATATCCCAACTTCCATGCAGTTTGTGGGCCTGTCTGTCCTGTTTCTCCATCAGATGCTCGATGTCCAGAAAAGACAATATCAATTTTATTTTCTCCAAACATTTTTCCTATTCCATTCTTGAGTACTTCTGCAGTCGCAAGAGTATCCGCCCCTGCAAACAATCTATCACTGTATAAATTCAATTCTTCAGCATCAGTCAGCACTTGGGCTTGCTTGAGTGCAGATTCTGCAATGGGTGGGCCCATCGTACCAATAGAAATACGTGCCTCGTATTTTACCTTGCAGTAAAATGCAGCATTGCATGCTATTGCACTGTGGGGACCCAGAATATTTTTTGTTTCTGCTCTATTTAGTGTTCCATCAGAATTGTAACTGACATTACCTTCTGAAAAATCTGGTTCTAGTTTTATAATAACACCAACATTTAACAAATCTTGCTTCTTTATAGATTATCTTAATATAATTCTTGATTTTAGAATATTTCTTATTATATTTAATGCTGTTTTTATTCAGTTGGCTAATATGATATCAGGCCGTTACTCAAAGATGAATACTATGTAGTGTTTTTTCAGTATATGATGTTAACTACAATACCTTTAATTATCATCGTTAATATGTGAAAATATGGTAGATCTAATTTATGGGCGCGGTGTAACCGATCTAATACGTGAACTTCCATTTTACTTGACATTTTTTCGCAACATTATTGATATTAGATTATTTCATAAGAAAAGAGCGCTGTATGGTTCTGCTGACATAATTAATGTATGCAATCTCCATTGCACTCATTGTTATTGGTGGCTAAATCGAGAAGATGAAAACAATGAGCTAAGTGCAGAAGATTGGAGGTCAATAATAAGAACAACCTTTAAGAAACAACGACTTTTGGGTGTTACATTGGTGGGTGGAGAGCCAACCATGCGACCTGATGTAATCGACGTTTTCTGTCAAGAAATGCCCGGCAAAGTTTGTGTAGTAACAAATGGAACTTTTCCTCTCAAAAGGTTTGAAAATTTATATTTTTACTGGGTGTCCCTGGATGGAACCCAAAAGGTGCACGATAGCATCAGAGGTCAGGGTTCTTATGATAAGACACGTAATACGATTCTTGAATATATATCTGGCCCACCAAGAAAAGGCAAGCCGGCTTGGAAAGATATTTGGATAACAATGACTATCAATTCATTGAACTATCAAACAGTCACCAATCTCTTTGAAGAATGGAAGGACAAAATCAATAAAATTGGCTTTCAGTTTCATACTCCATTTATAAAGAATGATCCACTGTGGTTACCATTTGGAGAAACAAGAAATGAAGTAGTAGATCGTATAATCTCGCTCAAGAAAAGATATCCTAATTATGTAGTAAATACTGAAAAACAAATATCCTTAATGAAAGGAAATTGGGGAGGCAATGGAACCATCCCAATCCAATGTCCTTCATGGGCAATACTTTCTTTGGATCATAAAGGTAGAATCAAACAACCCTGTTGTATCGGAAGTTCTGATACAAAAGGACTAAAGCCAATATGTGAACAATGTGGACTTGGATGCTATTCTGTACTTGTTGCACAAGGCATTAAGGGATTCTGATAATTTAATGTCACTAGCTACCATATGAAACTGTATTGACATTCAATAATAGTTAGATTGAAATTTTTAGATAGGATCTCCATGTCCGAAATATCAGGCATTAGCTGTCTCACTAAAAAACAAAAAAATAATTTAAATGGTTCGTAATTAACTTCAGACCACAATTCCTTCCATCTGTGTATACGTTTCTAACAGACATTCATAATAACTTGGTTTCAATTTTTATAAAAAACTATTCTTGATAAACTTGATTTATGTATTTTTCAGGAATGAAACTGATCTGAGATAAGTTGTCATACCAATGTTAAGTTTTTGATCAAGTAATTTGATGTGATGTATATTGTGTTATTAGTTTAAATTGGTTTGCTATTATGAAGAATTAACGGTTGCCATTGGTTAGAGTATCCAGAAGAATTCTGCGTTTTAACTTGTCACATAACTACAAGAATGATCATGAATCTATTGACATAAACAAGTTTGTATATGGTAGAAAAATTAAATATAGTTGCGAAAAATGCAACACTTCATTTACGACTTGGAAAGCCTTGCATGAACATAAAGTCGAAAATCATTCTTACTAATGCAACTAAATTAGCTATTTCTAGTTAGGATCTTCGTTGCAGGAGTATTCACAATTGACGATTCGATCTCCTTTAATCTATCCAGGAATCCCTCGATACTCCGAATTTCTTCATATGAACTGTCTGAACGAAGTTTCTCTAAAATTGCAATAACATCATCATTTGTTACTCCATGTTTTTTATCGTATTCAATATATCGTAATATCTTTACTATTCCGCCGTATTTATAATGCATCTTTTTTTGATATCTGGTGGCGTCAGGAGATAGCCCCTTAACATGCTTAATAACTGTGTTTTCCATATGTTTAATATGCCAATCTTTCATGGGAAAATTATTTCGAGTCAAAAGAATCAAATTATACTTGTATTAAGGGATATATAATATATTATTATTTTCACTATATTATACTGAATAAAAAGCATCAATAATATTATTATTATTCATGATTGTGTGAGAAAACTGTGAAAAGAATTGAAATGATGGCAAAGTCTACATCTGCTAAAAATGGGCAGCGCTGTGTTATTACTAACAGGGATAACATTAGACATTTAGAATATTTCATGAATGATCAATGGCGTCACCGTGCAGGATGTAAAGAGTTTACAAACAAGGATTGTACTCTGATAAATTTGTGATAAATTAGCAATTAAAAGCAGAAATAGAAATTTCTAGGCAGAAATTGGAGAAGATTATATGATTCGATGCATTGGGAATTATAGTATGATTGAAGACAAATGGGAAAAATGCCTTTTTAACAGAAAATGATAAATTGTCATTTTTCAGCGAAACTATTCTGTATGGTTTTTGATTAAAGCTTCAGGATCATTAATTCGTATTCGAAAAATAGAATGCAAACTGAATAATTATTCATTTTTTTAGATATTTGAGAATACGTACATTTAATATTCATGGATTTGCAAATAATGATGAAATATTGAGTTCAAACGGGCACTTGATTGCCAGAAAATTTTTTTCATCCAAGAATGCATCAAGCTACGACAAGATTGTAAGATTAGCAACATTCTGTAAAGATTCATCATGGAAGAGGGAAATGGTGGGATTTCTGGATGGAAAAAATAAATTAATTCTTGATTTAGCATGTGGGACTGGGATACTTTCATCATTCATTCGCCATGAATCGGCTCAGTCTAACATTATTGGAACTGATCTGACATTCGAATATCTCAAACATGCAAAGAATAGACACCATTATTTACTTTTGACAAATTCCTTGGCAGAATTTCTACCATACAAAAACGATAGTTTTTACGTTATACTCTCATCCTACCTTGCTAAGTATACTGAGATATCTGCCATGGTAAAGGAACATTGGCGTGTATTAAGAAAAGGGGGAATCGTAATAATCCATGACTTCACATATCCTGAGAATAAAATAATGAAAATATTATGGCATACTTACTTTCAAATCTTGAACCAATTGGGAAAAATAATCACCTCTTGGCGAGATGCTTTTTCCAATTTAGACAAACTAATCCAAAGAAATCAATGGGTAAACAATCTTGTTAGTGAACTTAATATGATTGGTCTTAGTGCGAGATCTAAGAAGTACTACACTTGTGGTACAGCTGCTATAGTGTGGGCAATTAAGTAATGAGAGAACAAGTAAGCCGGATCAATGA
>JAATVM010000094.1 GCA_014523495.1 Nitrososphaerales archaeon TH1920 | reverse complement strand
CACTCCAATTTTGGAACCCCAGGCGAAAATAAGAGTTTGAGATAATTGGACACAGTTCTAGATTCTAGATTCAAAAATATGACTTAACTGGCAAACGTCACGCCACCCTCAGACGTAAAGTCGTGAATAACGAATCATATATTAAATCATTCGAACTCTAATTCCCATTGTTTTGATTTTAGCAAGTAGCGGAATGATTTTGACTTTTCTTCTAGCAGTCGTCTTTACGAGCGCTACATCTTTAAGCTCGTATGCGTCGACAAGTGAATCGACTAGTAGCCAACCCATCAATGGAGTTGTCATGAAAGGAGCTATTGTCAGTATGAAACAGGATGACAACGGTTCGCTTCCAGCTCCCCAGGACTACATTGAGGATAGCTTAAAAATGATTTCTAGGGCGGGATTGAATCATGTCAGATTCGTGTTCTACTGGGAGGCTTATGAACGGGATCCCGAGGCTTTTATAAAGGAAATAAAATCAGTAGCCCATGCAGCAGATAAGTACGGATTGAAAATCATTTATGACAATCATCAATGGCACACTTCTTCATGGCTTGAAGAAATGGCAACAGGTTTTCCTTGGTCTCTATTTCAAGATAATTCAAAATATTCCAGAGGCGGTGGTGGTAATACTCCCGATAAAGCAGCTAAAGTCTTTTGGGCGGACTGGTGGAACAGATCTGTGAAAGATAAGCAAGGAAAAGATGGCTGGACACTAATGGCAGAATTTCTTAAGGAAATAGTATTGGCAGTAGATAATCATTCAAGTACTTTAGGGTACGAGATCCTAAGCGAGCCTCATGTTCACAATCAAGGTCAATGGTCTAAAATAGGTAAATTTAACAGCTTCATTACTGCGGAGTTGAGAAATATCACTAGTAAAACTATAGTCTACAGCATGAATGTCCCAGTTGACTTGAATAGCCCCATTAAAATCTCACCAAAAAACTTGGCAAAAATGGCTCCTTCATCTAAGGAGAATATCGCTTTCAAAGTAAGTGTCTATGGAGTTCCTGATGGAGATGGGTATCAGGAAAAGAGATTCGATATGTTTTTGAAAACAAGCGATCTAACTGGAGTGCCGTTATACATTGGGGAGTGGAATAACGTTGTAAGGACAAAGGAAGGCGGAATATCCAAACTCAACCCTGATTCGAGTGAGCTTACGAAAACGGATGCGAAACAGATACTCGGGGCTCTCAAGAAAGCAGGGGTATGGGGCACAGCTTTTTGGAGGTGGGATTATCAGGAGGTAGATACGGCCAGTTTTAACTTGGCTTCTGATAAGAATGGCAAATTAGTGCCCACGAAGTACTTGGGTATCTTAGAAGACACGGTAGAAACGATTTATGGTCCTTCTGGTGGTACATCAACTTCCGATGATGCTAAAGAAAACAATTTGATTAATGAGCTTGTGAAAACAGGTAAATTCAGGGAAGCTGAAGCCAAAGAATTCGTAACAAAATTGATGCAGAGTGGAACGGATACTGCACCGACTACCGATACTGCACCAGCTACCGATACTGCACCGACTACCGATACTGCACCAGCTACCGATACTACCACGACTTCTAATACAGATGGGAGTGTTGCTGAAACTCGCTCATCCAACAATGAAGATAATAATACTAATAATCAGTCCTCTAACACCAATACAAACAACCCTGAAGAGTATGACGATCTCAACGACCTAGTACATGACGTAAAAAATCACGTGGTAGACAATGATGACATATCTTTGAATGCTTTCCAAGATTCAGGTGCTTATCAGGGGGCAGATGAACAAACGCAAGATTGTATAGACCTAGCAGGAAAAATAGGAGATAATCTTATTGATCAGGAAATAGTGCGCTGCTCTGAAGATACTAACTTCTTCCAAAACCAAATAGCCAGTACCGATGACAACAATGACAATACCGATGACAACAATGACAACAATAACAATGCTGATGATACCCGTAACTAGTATCTTAAGTACGTGTAAAGCAATGAAATAACACTTACATTTTCAGAAGTGATAGTAGTTGGCATTGATTCGATGACTTGAAGTCTGCAGAAAGTGGCTATAATAATTGGTATCTTGTTTTCATTATTTTTTGAATCCTAACATTTATTACTTTAACTAAGTAACAAACTTTACATATATTAGTTTATAGTATTTACAAGAATTATATTGAAAAGATGTAAATTCTATTCGGGTTCGGTGGGACTGATAATGCTAGCGTTCTATTTTTTTAACACGATACTCAACCTTGGTGGATTTATTTAACTTATTTTACATAAATTCTATTTAATATAACTAATTGGGTAGCAATATTCGTAACGATTTGGAGACAAATGAGTGGAGAATTAAGGTTAATATGATTAAATAGAAATTGTTAACCTATACAAATAATCTTATTGATTCAATTCAGCATTTTTTTCTACTGTCATCAGTGGGACAACGGATAAATCATGGGGTTCGTGGAGAAAGGATGCTTTATGAACATGGTTTCTGTTGGCTTACTTTCGTTATTGGTGTTTTCATCATCAGAGATAATGAGTGATATGACTCTCATGGCTATAGATTTAACTGAGATCCATCATAATATGTCTCTGTCGTTACTGGGTACAGATAATGGCAGTGAAGTATTCGTCTTGCATGGTGCCACGTTAATAGATGGAACTGGCTCACCTCCGAAAAGTGACGCAGTTGTAATCATTAATGGTAACAAAATAATCGCAGTAACCAATCAAAGTGAGTATCTTAATCACTATTTTAATAATTTGAATGGAACACAAACAGGTGTAAGGTTTCTAAACCTAACTGGAAAATATATCGTGCCCGGACTTTTTGACATGCATGCTCATGTCGCAGGAGTACTAAAAGACTCCTACGACCAGGCTGCATCTGAAAAAATGCTTGGTATGCTTTTAGATTACGGCATTACAACGATTAGAAATCCTGGAGGCCCCACTAATGAATCTGTATCCTTGAGGGAAGATATACTTACCGGAAAGATAGCAGGGCCTGAAATGTTTACTGCGGGTAGACTTTTAAATACTCCTGAACTGCCTGTACCGTTTGTAGAAAAACAGGTTACTACTGAAGAGGAGGTTATAGAGGAAGTTCGCCGTCAAGCTACGTCAGGGGTAGATTTTATCAAGTTATATGTTGGATTAAATCCAGAACTGTTGAAAGTTGCGATAGATGAGGCTCATAGTCATGGAATCAAAGTTATTGGACATCTCTATCTTACATCGTGGACTGATGCGGCAAATCTTGGAATGGATTTTCTAACCCACGGAGTTCCTGTTTCTCCATTCCTGTTGTCTGAAGACAAGCAGCGAATCTTTAATCTAACTGGCGGAGGTCCCTTTGATCATTCTTTATGGCTTGACCTGGTGGATCTTAATAGTACGGAGATTAACAACATGATAGACAGCTTGGTCCAGAACCAGATACCAGTAGATCCTACCTTGAACGTATATGAAGCTATTTTAAAGCAAGGAACTTACGATCCTCAGAAACAACAACGCTGGAATAAGGTCTTACAACTAACAAAAATTATGCATGAGAGAGGGGTGCAGATACTCTCAGGCACAGATATCCCTAACTTTAAACTTGTTCCAGGAAAAAGTCTGCATCATGAGCTAGAATTACTTGCTGAAGCAGGAATAAAACCAATGGATATTATCAAGATCGCTACTAAAAATGGTGCTAAGGCACTCAGCATAATCAATCAGACAGGCACTATTGAACCAGACAAACAAGCAGATATACTAATCCTGTCTGCTAACCCTATACAAGATATCAAGAATATCGGGAAAATTGATGCTGTCATTTCCAATTCCAGGATTATAGAAAAGTAATGGGTTGAAGATTTGGTATATGAAAGAATGACAAACGTTCATCCTGAAGGCAACCCGATTCATGAAGATAATCTAGCCGAATTAAGGGAGAAACCAAAACAGATTTTGGATTATTTACATCGATTTCCTAACGCATTCACCATAACGATATTCTACCATTTTATAGGGTATCAAATCTTGATATAATTACCCAAATAAAGTAACTAATTATGATTAAAAACTTATGATTAAGGTTAATGCCTGCCTTTTGTTAAATGCGAATCCATGTTAATAGATAAGTTTGAGCTGGGTTACTACCTACTAAGTCCAATTAAAAAAGTTCTACCTTTGTGCTTCGGTGGGATTCAATAACTAATGTATGGTAATCCTTTTCTAAATTCCGATTAACTATCGGTTTTTCTTTTAATCAATTAATTTAATCAATTTATTATAGAGGTTTCAGCTACAGTAAGTCTTCAAA
Source organism: Nitrososphaerales archaeon TH1920 (assembly GCA_014523495.1). Lineage (GTDB taxonomy): Archaea > Thermoproteota > Nitrososphaeria > Nitrososphaerales > Nitrososphaeraceae > TA-21. The sequence continues at coordinate 1,657 of JAATVM010000094.1, read as the reverse complement.
ATCCTGTAACACCAAATACTATATGTAATGCTAATGAACCCCAAAAGATGGTACTTGAAAGCTCGATAAGTAATGAAATATTCAAAATGGTTTCCATAACCTTATTCATACTAAACCACGATGGCAGATATTTTGCTACTCAATTATATATTGGGAATGCCAAATAGTTTGTAAGAGTGACAATGACATCTTTCTTTTCGACTCTCAATAAAGAGTTTAGAAAGTTTGAATCATTAGATACATGGAAACAATTGAAAGAAGACGGTAATAGTCTGCCATGGTATTTTGCAGTATCGATAAATCGTATGCCTGCCAAGTACCTAATTTCGAAATCTATATCTTGTAGCGTTACAGACCTAAAACTTGCAAGTGAGCAAGAGCTTTGGGAAGAATACCTAAAGCTCATGGGAATATTCTTGGATAAATGGAAAGCAGTCAGATCAGGAGAGGTCGACATAATATCCGAGATGGCTGGACAGAAAACGTCGCTTATGGATTTGAATGTTGAGCTTGTCAATCGGATGCTGACACATTGTAACTTTTGTCGCTGGAATTGTCAGATTGACCGGTCTGTTGAGATTGCAGCTGGAGCTGGACAAACGAAGAAACACGGAACCTGTCAGCTAGAATCTACTTCTAAAGTAAGCAGCTACTTTCACCATCGTGGTGAGGAGATTGTTTTCAGGGGAATTATGGGATCAGGAACCATATTTTTCACAAGTTGTAATATGAGATGCTCTTTCTGTCAGAATGGAGATATAAGCACAGACAAGGATAACGGCATAATTATAACACCGAATATGTTGGCGCTCATGATTTGGCAGCTTAGGATGGAAGGCTGCCATAACACAAACTGGGTTGGTGGTGATCCAACGATACACCTACATACAATTGTCCAAGCAATAAGCATGCTTGATTCCTTTAAGGTATCAAACCCAAACAATGAAGACCTTAATTATATTGAAGCTGTGAAGGCTGATAATTATGGTAGATACTCTACTTGGCATACGAATTCGGAATATGCGTTCTACCAGAAACAAGTATTCAACAGTCCTCAACTTTGGAATTCAAATTTCTTTATGAGCAAGGAGGCTATGTATATTCTCCGTTCGCTCATGGATGCATGGCTTCCTGACTTCAAGTTTGGCCCTGGCAAATGTGCTCTAGATCTGTCTAGAACCCCTTGGTACTGGGATACCGTTACTAATAACCTTAAACTTATTCATGAATGGGATGAAGATTTTGTCATACGTCATCTAATAATGCCAAATCATGTGGATTGTTGTACCAAACCAGTCCTAGATTGGATTGCCAAGAATATGCCAGAAGTTCCAATCAATATTATGGATCAGTATTATCCGGATAATCTATGCGATCCAATGTCCACAAAATATCGAGAACGCTATAGCGAAATTGCACGATCTCCTACCAAAGACGAAATAGTAAGGTCATATCAATATGCAAAGGACTTGAACCTCAACTTTGAAACATTGTCCCTAGAAAAATCAGTTTTTGGAATGAAACCATAATGGAATGAAGTACATACGTACTCCTACGAAGGGTTACACTAGTGAACCGGGTTCGGTGGGACTGATAACAGTAGAACTCTAATTTTGGGACCCGTTTTGAGTTATTATCGAACGATAATTCCCAATTG
>JAATVM010000093.1 GCA_014523495.1 Nitrososphaerales archaeon TH1920 | reverse complement strand
TTCTGTCCTACTTCTGTATTTCATATTTAAGATATGATAAATTTACTATATTAACATGGTGACACAATGAGCTAGAACAAGACGAAATTCTATATAACTCTAATTGAGATCCAAAATCTTAACAATCAAGATTTTTTGGTCATAATTTATATCTTTACTTAGTAACGAACTTTTACATTACGGTGTTTTAGAATGTTTACAAAAATTAGAAAAGAGTAAATTCTATTCGGGTTCGGTGGAACTGATAATGCTAGGATTATAATTCAGGAACCCTCCTACTCAAGCTCGGTATTAACTTATTCAACATATTGGACATCTATAACCAAGTCGGGAGTGAGAAACCATCTTCAAACACCGTCGAGTTCATGAGTTCGACGATTACCTATTGCTATTTGCCGATCCGTAATTTCTGTCCAGATAATCAGCTATCTCGTCGAATGTCGCACCAGAATCATTCAGCTCTATCAGTAATTCTTTACTGATACCGGCCTGTCTCAATGCGACTAATGCAGCATATAATCTTCTTTCTGCGTTAGTGATGCATTTGCCATCCCAACCATAATAAGACATGATGACACCCATAACACATCTTCCACTAAGACCGTCGGTATACTGCTTTCTAATCTGTGTAAACTGTTTTCCATATGTACGTATTATTTGGGAAATAGATGATTCCTGGTTCGACTGTTGACTAATGGTACTAATATTGGGCACATGGGTATATCGCTCGATGTTCTGTGTTAACTGCTTCTTATGTGTACGTAGAGTTTGAGAAACAGATGATTCTTGTCTTAATAGTTGTTGCTGCTGAGCCATAGATTGCCAATAGATAATCACAACCAAATTATTTAGGAGTTACGTTTACTGCGTTTCTATGGAAATGATGTTTGGTCTCGTTTTAGACATTTTGCAGGAATCTAGATTACATACTCTATTGATGCTAATGTTTTTAGTTATTTGTTATTGTATCTAATTATAATTAATGTCGGTCTTGAGGATACATATTTTCAGGTGTTACTTTAAGATTAATTTGTTAGTAGGAAATAGTATCATTTTATAATCAATATAAAATATACAATAAATATATTCAAAAGATGTAAATTTTATTCGGCTTCGTTGGGATACAATACACTAACGTAAGTAATCCATGCTCATACCTAGTTTGCTATATCGTGACTCTGGTTTCTTTTCTAATACTGAATCTGTCATCTTTCAATTATGGAGTAATTAGAGAGTAAAACGGCTCCAATCTTGCAATTATGAAAAAATCCTTTTACGTTAGACCTGACTTTATTCATTTTGCTACTTGTCTTCAGAGGGAAAACGTATATTAATTTTAGGAGCAGGATTTGGAGGGTTAACAGCTGCTAATTTATTGCAGAAAAATCTTTCTTCATTATCGCCATCAGCAGAATTCCAGATTACTATTATCGATCAAAAAGAGTATTTTATGATGGGACTTGTAAATTTATGGATCTTAAGTGGAATAAGAACATTCAAAGATTCTAAAATTGATTTGAATAGACTAGAAAATAAAGGAATAAGGTATCTAAATGATAAAGTAACGGGAATTGATGTCGCCTCAAAGACTGTCACAATCAGAGAATCTTCAAATCTTAAGTTAAAATACGACTATCTAATAATAGCATTAGGTACGGAATATTCATTTGAAGAAGTCAATGGATTTCTAGAAAATGGAGGCTTTAATCTGTATGATGCAGAGCAAGTTACAAAACTGAGAGAAAGAATTCTTTCCTTAAAGAAGGGGAGAATAGCAATCTGTATAACATCTATTCCATATAAGTGCCCCCCAGCACCGTATGAGACATCTTTACTAATAAATGATATTTTAGTTAAGAATGGTACAAGAGACTCAATTGACATCGATATTTATACACCAACCCCGATTTCTTTACCTGTAGCTGGAGCAAAAGTGAGTCAGGATGTTATTAACTTGCTTAATCATAACCGTATCAATTTCCACCCATTACATAAAATAAAGGCAGTACTGAATATGAAAAAAATAGAGTTTGAAAATGGAAATTGGGTAAATTATGATCTGCTTATAGGGATTCCTCCTCACAAAGTACCTGAAG
>JAATVM010000092.1 GCA_014523495.1 Nitrososphaerales archaeon TH1920 | reverse complement strand
TTTTACTAGATTTGGGTAGACAATGTAGCCAGTTTTTTTGTGCTGCATCCTTCATTAACAGTAAACTCCCATGTTCAAGTAATACTGAAATAGATTTGTTACTTTGTTTATGCTTAAAGCAGAATTTCCGCTCTGCCCCAAGACTCACTGAAGCTATGGTGCTATTGTCTTCAATTGATTTTTCATCATCACTATGCCATCCCATGCCCTCATTGCCATCATGATACAAGTTCAACAAACAGGAATTAAATTTTGTATTCGAAAGGTTCTCTACAATTTGTTTAAGGTTTACAAGTTCTCTAGTCCATGGTAAAGCTTGCTTTATAGTATTTGAATAAATATACACATAGTCAGAATCACCATACCAGGCAGTTTTTCTTTTGGTAACTATACGTTTTCCAAATACTACTACTTCATCATTCTTCCATGGAATATTTTGTAATAATGAATCAAAGTATTCGTTCGCGTGGTCAAATGGCAAGATCTTGCCGTAGTAATTTGCTGTACCATCACTACTCAGTAGATTACTTATTTGGCTCTCAATAAGGAAGATAATTTTTAATATCTTATACTTAATCCTTATGTCACATGAATGCAAAAAAAGGTGCTGAAAACAGGGACCTGGTTATTTGTAATAATTGTCTGTGGGCTGTATCCCTGTTAAAAGGCTCCCAAGTATTTGTTCGGTGTCCTTTGTGCAATCGTAAGAATCTAGAAGTTATCCCTGTTGAAGATTATGAGAAATATAAACTAGTGGTAAGCCGCAAAAGAGGTTTGAGCATAGAGTTTACTGGTGAAGATTAAAGCTATCTTACGCAAGAACTTAAGCTGCACGAATATCATTCAAGGTTTTGTAAATGGTTCTTCAACTAGGAAGATCCACAGTAATTCCATTTCGGTATTCATTATCGTTAAAGATCATGTCCGCAATTTTTTCTGCCACCGTCCTAGGATGAAGCATTTTGTGCTTATTCAATTCATAATATCGAGCGTCAACATCTTCCTGCATTTTTGTTGCCACTTCTCCAGGACATATTGTCATTACCCTAATATTGTGATTAGCAACTTCCCGGGCTAAACTTTCTGTTAAGCCAATCATCCCAAATTTACTAGCACAATATACTGATATATCCTCAAACCCAACTTTGCCTGCACCTGAACTTACATTAATAATAACTCCACAGTTGCTTTCAATCATGTGTGGAACAATTCCTTTGCAGAATAGGAAAGCTCCTTTCAAGTTAATGTCTAGTGTCTGATCCCATTGCTCTTCAGTAGTATCAATCAGTTTTTTGACATATGTAATTCCAGCATTGTTTATCAATACATCAATTCGTCCGTAAATTTCCAATGCTTCCGTTACAAGGGTATTTACTTCGGAATAAACACTTACATCACATTTTCTTCCAATGATCTGACCATTGCCCAATGACTTAATTTCCTTTACTGCAGAATCTATCTCTTTTTGAGTCCTAGAACAAATAATCACATTCAAACCCTTCTTGGACAACAAGATAGCTGTCTCCTTACCTATACCCCGACCGCCTCCTGTTACCAATGCCGTATTCATGTTACTCATTATAACTTAACATTGATTTGGTCAAAAGGAATTTAAAATCTTGTTGATAAAGGAATTCTCCAAGCCATTAAGTCCCAGCATTCTTAAATCAGAAATAACGAGGTATAATTTTCTTTATTCTCTGTAAAGTGTTCAAAAGCGATAATCGTGTCGTTGAAGGCTACAACAGAAATTCAATCAATGTCTTCACACAAAGGGTCATGAAAGGTTTAATGTCTATATCATCACGCACTTTAATCAGAACCAGTTGTCCAGCTTTCCAGTATCGCCTAATGATTCCTTTAGATAGAGCTTTTCAGAAAACAGAGGTCCTGAGCTAAACCTTTTGGAATTATCACCAATAAGTCCACTGTTTGAATAAGGTCGGATTGCAAATTTTATGAATTTAAATATCTAGACCGATGAGAGAAAATGGAGTTTATTTAAAACCGTTGCAAACTTCCCATGATTGGATTATTGATAACGGCTCATTGAATTTTTCCTAAAATGACTGCGACCAAGATCACGCTTAGAACCGCTATAGTTAAGGCAAGGATTAGACGCCTCAATGTAATCGGATTCAATTTGTAT
>JAATVM010000091.1 GCA_014523495.1 Nitrososphaerales archaeon TH1920 | reverse complement strand
GAATTAAAGGATGACAAGCAAAATTCATCATATGATGCAGTTGGTCTATCTACATATTCAATTAGTCCTACTATAATTTCATCTTATTTGGCTGTGTTTGAGAGCTTCTGGAGACAGGCGGAACTGTTCGAAAAGATGAAGGAAGTCGAAATATTGGAAAAAGATTTTATCAATATTGCCGCTCATGAATTACGCAATCCTATCCAACCAATTATCGGCTTTTCAGAATTACTATATTCCAAAATTGAGGATCAAGAACAACGGCGTCTTCTTGATGAAGTAATATTAAATGCAAAAAGACTCGAGAGACTTGCACGAATCATGTTGGATGTTACTCGGATAGAGAACCATTCATTAGTACTAACAAAAGAAATAGTTGATGCTGATAAGGTGGTAAGAGATATAGTCGAGGAATATAGTCGTAAATTGGTAGAGAGAAATGTAGAGGGTAAAGGCCAGAACTCTAAAGGGTTGGAAGTAATTTATGAGGGAATAAGAAGTATCAAGATTACAATAGACAAGGTCAGGATAACGCAAGTGATTTGCAATATTCTTGATAATGCAATAACTTTTACTCGCCAAGGACAAATTCGGGTTATACTGAAAAAGGAAATATTGGATGGACAGAATTTTCTTATCATAAGTGTGAAAGACATGGGTCCAGGAATAGACCCGGAAATTTCGACTAAACTTTTTACAAAATTTGCGTCGAAATCCGATATAGGGACAGGACTAGGACTTTTCGTTTCAAAAGGCATTATTGAGGCACATGGAGGAAAGATATGGGCGGAAAATAATTTGGATATGGGTGCAACATTTAGTTTCAGTATCCCAATCAAATAATAATATTGTAAGTTGATCAGCAGAGAGTAGTAAAATAACTTTTCCTTTAAATATTCAAAATAATCCTCCATAATGGGCAACTCGAACAAAAAAGATAACAATAATGAAGTTTACAGAAATGGTAATGAGTGACACTAAAAATCCTAAAGCTAATGAAAAAATATTCCTCCTATGTGACCATTGTTTCTGGACTGTAACCTGTCTTGATAAAATTTATCTACAGGAAATATTAGGAAAGAGTAACAGGTGCCCCCTTTGCAATCAGGCTCAACTGTCCAGCTTCCCCGTAATGCCAAATGATTCATTTACTTACAGCTATTCAAAAAAGAGAGGTATTGAGCTAAACTTTGGAATAAGAAAGAGAAAATCATGAACTTTGGCATTACATAACTGTATTGGAACGCATTTTAGAACCTCGGATTTGAATGCATATGAAATTCCACACAGTTCGTACGTAAACAGATCCAAAATGTAAATGATAAATCATGAACTTTTACGATTTGCAGTCTTAGTAGCAGTTCATCCAGAGCTTTAAGTAGTCTAAGTTTTTCTAGTCGTATCATGTCTAAAATACAAGTTAGCGCCAAGATGAAGATTCCAGAAGGTATGCTGGAGGAATTCAAGGTCCAGGTTACTGAGTGCATCAGGCAAGTAAAGGAGAAGGACCATGGGACTCTTCAATAGGATTGGTTTCTTAGCTGCGATAACAGCGAATGTGAAATTCGCGAGGCTTATGAGAGTTCTGATGCTGCTCTATTGCACCAATCGAATCTTCGCGAGCAGTTGCGAATACTTTTTGAAAAATTTGGTTCTGTTCACTCAGTAGTAATTTAGGGCGATCCTTCACCGGAACTTTTAGAAAATGTGATGTCTAGTGGAATTGAAACAGTGATATTCTCCTTTTTGAAAGGTCTCAATCATATTAATAAATAATCAGATTATGGACTGGTTACAAGATAATGTCAATTTTCATATAAAGAAAATTATCGTTTAAGAAAAGGTTAGCAGACTTGCAGGATGAGTATTAACGGATATAATCTATTATGAACATGAAAGAGTAATGAGTACTGCTCAAGACCTATGTGCATTCTGTCATCACCAAAGAGTTGGTCACAAGAATGACTTAGGTGACCAAAATTCAACTTGTTCGTGGCCTAATTGTAACTGTAAAGAATTTATTGAATGATATTAAGGGGCTATAGTACAGCAACAATACCCTTGTTGTTAACTACCAAATAACATTTATGTAATCTAATAATTAGATAATTTGCCTTCATGCAAAACACATCACAACGTGATATGCTAGCCTTCTATGATATATATTGAAATTGATGATATACTTCATAATTCTCGAATTGGATACTCTTATTATGAGGCTCGACGTTGGAGAATAAATATTGAAAGAGATCGGGGAGTTGCTGATTCGTCCTACTAGCGGCTTGAATTTTTCTAGTTTTGACCCTGGCAATACATTTGGTAGAAGTCAAAAGGAACTTGAT
>JAATVM010000008.1 GCA_014523495.1 Nitrososphaerales archaeon TH1920 | reverse complement strand
ATAGCATTTCCGTCTTCTGCCTTACTTTTAATATGATTTTCTTAATCTTGTGGTCTATTGTAGACCTATACCTTACATTAGAATCATACTTCTTGCTTTAGCTAATGAATTCGAATGGTCTCATAGAAATTATTACGTTCATGGGCCATAAACCCAATCTGCTTAATTGCGGTAATAATTTTATCTGACGTTAATTCTGTTGACCTCGCTCCCGTTGCACTAACCACTTCTTCACCAATTAAGGTCCCTCCAAAATCATCTGCACCGTACGTTAATGCAAGTTGAGCCATTCCCACGCCATTAGTAAGCCATGATGATTGAAGATGATCGATAAGTCCAGAAAAAACTATCCTAGATATTGCAATCATCTTTAGTAATTCTAAACCTCCAGAAGAATATTTTATTATTCCATCTGCTTGCAATTTTGTATTATTTGGTTCTAAGCTCCATGGAATAAATGACATAAAGCCATGAGTCTTTTCCTGTAATTCTGCAATTTTCATCAAGTGTCTTGCACGTTGTTCATCATCTTCTCCTGTTCCGTACATCATCGTAGCCGAAGATTTTATGCCAATCTCATGGGCTTGCTTCATAATATTTAGCCATTCATCACTTTTTATTTTCAAGGGGCTAATTCGTGATTTTACATCGTCATCAAGAATCTCAGCACCAGCACCAGGTAAGCTGTCCAAGCCTGCTTCTTTCAATCTAGAAAGAACTTCGCCTGTACTACTTTTTTCCACCTTTGAAATATTATCAATTTCAGAAGCTGAAAGTCCATGTATTGCAACATCAGGACACCTCTCCTTCATCGTTCTGAATGCTTCTTCATAATACTCAATCTTGAGGTCTGGATTGTGACCTCCTTGCATTAAGACCTGACTTATTCCAAAAAGATCTCTTGCTGTTACGACCCTTTTTACTACATCATCTACAGATAATGTATATCCTTCAGTATCACCAGGAGCTCTGTAAAAAGCACAAAACTTACAGTATGTAATGCATACGTTAGTATAATTTAAAATAATGTTGTTAACAAATGTCGCAACTTTACCATAGAGCTTATCTCTTAGGATATTTCCAATAATGCCTAAAGAGTAGGGATTGTTAGATCTTATTAAGCGGATACAATCATTTAAGGTAAGTCTATTTCCATGCAACACTTGATCTAGAATATCGCTTACATCAGATTTCTGGATCAACTTTTGTGATAACAAGCTCATAAACTATATCTTTCATGACGATTATCAACGATATTTAATCTTTACAAACATTCTTGAAAAAGTGAAGATTTTATAGCCGTTATTGACATCATTTACACAATTTGTTACAAAGTATCGCAGGTAGTTCAAATGCTCTAGAGAAAGTCATTCATGGTGAAGAATTATCATTCAACGATGGGATGGAAATTATGAGTAATGAAAATGTTTTCATATTGGGCGCCGCTGCCGATCTGATAAAAAAAAAACTAACTGGTAACTCTATAACTTTTGTTGTTTCATACTACTTGAATTATACAAATGTCTGCGCGGCAAGTTGTCCTCTTTGTGCCTTTTATAGAAAAGGATCTGAGCCTGATTCATATACGCTGACAATCGAACAGATACTAGCAAGAGCAAAAATAGCCATAAAAGAAATGAAGGCTACAGAACTCCATATTGTCGGCGGATTCCATCCAAAATTAGGGCTTGACTACTATGAAAAAATGATAAGGGAAATAAAGAAAGAATTTTCATCAGTTACCATTAAAGCACTCACACCAGCAGAAATCCATTTCATTTCTCGTATTACAAAGAATACGGTAAAAGAAGTACTTTCTAGATTAAAAGACGCAGGCCTCGATGCCTTACCCGGGGGAGGAGCAGAGATATTCAGCAAAGATATCAGGGATCTAATTGTGAGGGGTAAGTGTTCTGGTGATGAGTGGCTCAATACCGCAAGAATTGCTCATGAAATGGGAATACGATCAAATTGTACCATGCTCTTCGGCCATATCGAAAAACCGCAACATGTTATAGACCATTTAATCAAAGTACGTGAATTGCAAAAGAAAACAGGAGGATTTATTACTTTTATACCATTGAAGTTTAGCCTAGATAATACAGAACTGGAACAAAAGGGGTTAATTGAAAATGAAAGCTCTTCTATCTATGATCTGAAAGTAATTGCTTTATCAAGACTTATGCTGGCCAATGTAATGAAAAATATTTCAGTATATTGGGTTGCATTGGGAAAAAAATTAGCTCAAGTTGCCTTAGCATATGGGGGAAACGATCTTGTTGGTACTGCTTTTTCTGAAGAAATTTTTAAAGCTGCGGGAAAAACTACAGGAACTTCAATTCAGGAATTAGTTTCACTGATTAAGGATGCAAAATATATTCCCTTGCAGAGAGACACATTTTTCAATATATTGTAGATTTAAAGATCTAAATCACTATATGTGACTAGACAACTCGGTCAACTTTTTGATTGTTACTATCTACAAATAATAGTTCATCATATGAGAGGATACTACTAGTCTTTGCTTTTCTTAGCATTGTTATTATTGAATTCTTTCCCTCATGATTCATATTAATAGTCAGATCATTTACATACATCTTGACAAATTTTTCAATTAGTAATTTAGAATTCCCTCTACTAAATTGCATCGAATATTCTAACGCATCATCCAAATGTTGAAGTCCATATTCTATAGAACTCTTGAAAAGCTTGTCAAATTCAATTATCTCCTGGGTTGTGAGAGAACGTTTACTTATAACGTTAATACCAAGTGGAACAGGCATACCATTTGTAGAATCGTGCCACCATCGTCCAAGGTCCAATATTTTCTGGAATTCATCTCCGAATGAAATTTGAGCTTCATGAATAATTAGGCCAGCATCCACCAATCCAGATGAAACGTACTCTGGTATTTCACTAAAGATGATCTCAACTCCATCAAATTTCCCTATAGCTAGCTTTAGTAGTAAATTTGCCGATGTCATTTTTCCTGGAATTCCTATTTTATATTTATGTAGTTGTTCCAATTCTATATTTTTCTTCGAAATGACTATAGGACCATAGTTGATTCCAAAACTTCCGCCGCTATTCAAGATGACATAATCTTTAATGTATGCATATGCATGAGCTGAAATCGCAGTAATGTCTAACTCATGATCAATGGCACGCTTGTTCAACTTCTCAATATCTTCAATAACATGTTTTATGTCGAAATAAGGGGAATTAACATTACCTGAAGCAATCCCATAGAACATAAAAGCATCGTCTGCATCAGGGGTGTGTCCCAACGTTACTTGTTTCATAAAGAATCATTATTGTAAGGATATTTTTGTTTTACATTAGTAGAGTCTGGACAAATAAAAATAGCTTTCAAATTGATCCAGTTTCTTAGTAAATTAAGGAAGATTTAATAATCCTGCATAGATTTTTTGTGGTTTGTAAGATGCCAAAATTCAAGTCTACACAGGATGTATTAAGAATCATAGGGAATAAGGATCAAATTCGTAATTTCGGCGTGATAGCTCACGTAGATCATGGAAAAACTACCATGAGTGATAGTTTACTCGCTGCATCAGGAATTATTTCTCCTTCAATTGCTGGTCAAGCGCTAGCCCTCGATTCAATGAAACTGGAACAAAATAGACAAATGACAATAAGAGGAGCCAATGTAACCTTGTACTATGAAATCGAAGGAAAAGAATACGTTATTAATATGATTGATACTCCAGGACATATCGATTTCACAGGGAGAGTTACTCGAGCACTAAGAGCCATTGATGGAGTTGTTGTGGTCTCAGATTCTGTTGAAGGGATAATGACTCAAACAGAAACTGTAACTAGGCAAGCACTTGAAGAGCGTGTGAGACCAGTTCTTTATATAAATAAAATTGATAGACTTGTGAAAGAGCTGAGGTTAGATCCGTCCGCGATGCAGAAATGGCTTTCAAACATTATTGCAGAATTTAACAAGTTAGTTGATATTTATGCCGAACCAGAACTCAAGGAAAAATGGAAGGTAAGTATTCAGGGAAATAGTGTAGCATTTGGCTCAGCAAAGGACAGATGGGGATTTAACTATAATATTGCTCAAAGAAATGGAGTTGGCTTTAAAGATGTTTATGACGCATACAACTCGGACAATCAATCTCTAATAGCACAACTTTCGGAAAAAGCACCTCTCCATGAAGCTGTACTAGGAATGGTTGTGCAGCATCATCCACCACCGCATGTAGCTCAGCGTTACAGAATCCCCAAAATATGGCCAGGGGATCTTGATTCT
>JAATVM010000090.1 GCA_014523495.1 Nitrososphaerales archaeon TH1920 | reverse complement strand
TTCCATCCATAGAAAATGCAAGTCAACAAAATAATAATATTAATAATAATCTTACAAACATAACATTATACTATCCATTTCCAGCCCCATTTGATAATATAGCTCTCCAATTGACATCTTTTATGCAAGCTACATTACTTCCTTCGGAAGTAAAGCTTATTCAGACAGCTCCCGGTCAGGTGTTCTTTGCTCAGGTTCACATCTCCATACTAATTGGAATAATATGTTCACTGCCCATCGTAATTAGAGAGATACTTGGTTTTATTTCTCCTGCATTTGATCAAATAAAAAGAAAGGGGGTAACTGGAGACGATGTTGATGGCAATATTGATGATGCCAAAAGTAATAACAATGGCATAAAAGATTCAATAGATGGTAATATCAGTAATGTACGGCAAACAAAAAAGGAACATAGAAAAATTAGGTCGTCGTCATTATCAAGAATTAGGCTCATTAAAGCAATTTTGCCAATGTTTCTTTTGTTTATATTTGGTGTAGTATTCTCATATATACTCGTAATTCCATTTACTCTCAACCTTCTGTACAAATATGGTGAATCAGTAGGTGCAGAAACATTTCTAACAGTCAATGATTTCATAACCTTTGTACTTCAATTCATATTGGGTTTTGGTATTGCCTTTCAGCTACCTGTCTTAATGTATGTATTATCCCTAGGTGGTTTGACTGATTCAAAATTCTGGCAAAAAAACTTTAGATATGCTATAATAATCATCACAATTTTTGGCGCAATAATAACACCAGATGGAAGTGGTGTCACTATGTGGTTTATTGCATTACCAATGATTGCACTTTACGCTGTTGGTATTGTAATGATTAGACGGAAAGAACATGACGTAACAATTGTTTAATCCAATTGCAAAAATCATATTTTACCTACCATATAATAAATTTGTATGGTGTTATTAGCAAAAGATAATTATCCATTTTCCGTACTTGAAAATAGGCCCAGTGAATAATGATTGGATCAATCTCCTCTTCTCCAAAACAATAAACAAAATTTGACTTATTGGAAGGAGCTTCCAGAAAATACTCGTGTCATGTTAATATCAGCGATTTACTCTGGTGAAAATCAGAAAGTTCAATTGAAATTTTATGATCCTAATTTACACTTGATATACTTTTGGCAAGATAAAACAGATCACAAACCTTACTGTTATACGAAATTCGAAAATAAAGAAAGGGTAGAAGAAATTGCAGCCATTGAAAAGAAATTTGAGTTAAAGACTGTACCGAAAATGGATCTGCTGTTAGACAAAGAAATTCAAGCAATAAAAATAATTGCACCCGATCCTCTGTCGATAGGTGGAAAGGGAGGCATAAGAGAAAAACTCAATGTATGGGAAGCCAACATCAAGTATCATGAAAATTACCTTTATGATACAAGGTTGATTCCAGGTTCATACTACAAAAGAAAAGGAGACCAGATCATCGAAGACCCGTATCAAATGTCAGACATTGTACAAAATGCCTTGAAAAATTTTCTATGGGACAAAATGTTGGAAAGCAAGGAAGCAAGAAATGATGAGTACAGGAAATACGTGAGAGAATGGGCAGATCTATTAAATCAACCTATTCCAGAAATGAAGAGAATAGCTCTTGATATTGAAGTAGATTCCGAAGAGGGACGAATGCCGATTCCTCGAGAACATGATAGAAAAATTACTGCAATAGGTATCGTTGCAAATGGTGGCTTTAGAAAAGTATTTCTTCTTGAACAAGATAAAAATCATAATGATGGAACCGAGTTAATTCCAGAAGCAGAGATATGCAAAACTGAAAAAGAACTTTTAGAAAAAACATTTAGCATAATTCGGTCATATAATGTAGTAGTTACCTTTAATGGTGATGATTTTGATCTTCCATATATTTATGAGAGGTCTCAAGATCCAGCAATTGATCCCGTAAAGCATACTATAATACCAAAAGAAGAAATTCCTATGGTGGTCAAACGAGATTCGTTTATCAAGAAAGGTATCCAAGCAGAACCTGTCCAGTTGAAACATGGAGTACACATTGATTTATTTAGAACGTTCCAAAATAGATCAATTCAGATTTATGCATTTAGCCACAAATATTCTGAATATAGATTAAATGCAATATCAGAAGCACTTTTAAATGATAGCAAAATTGAATTTGAAGGAAATATTAGCGATCTATCAATCCAAAAATTAGCTCAATACTGCTTAAAAGATACGGAACTAACTTTCAGACTGACAAGCTTTAATGATAATCTTCTGTTGAAACTTTTGTTTGTAATTGCCAGAATATCTAGATTATCTGTAGAAGACCTTTCTAGAGTCGGTGTTAACCAGTGGATCAGGGGAATGTTATTTTATGAACACAGAAAGATAAATGCCCTTATTCCTCATAGCGAAGAGCTACGCAACAAAGGACAAGTGTCTAGTGCAGCTATTATAAAAGAAAAAAAGTATAGAGGAGGTCTTGTAGTTGAACCTACACCTGGAATTCACTTCAATGTATCGGTAGTAGATTTTGCAAGTCTGTATCCAAGTATAATAAAGGTCCATAATTTATCTTATGAAACAGTAAACTGCCCTCATGACTCTTGTAGGGACGATCCTGATCAAAAAATTCCTGATACAACATATTGGACCTGCAAGGAGAAAAAAGGAATAACCTCCCTTCTTATTGGCTCACTTCGAGATCTTCGAGTTAATTACTATAAACAACTATCAAAAGATAAAACAATTTCATTGGAAGAAAGACAGCTCTACACAGTAGTAAGTCAGGCAATTAAGGTTATTCTCAATGCAAGCTATGGTGTGATGGGAGCCGAAATATTTCCACTATACTGTCTACCCGTTGCTGATGCCACCGCAGCGATTGGAAGAAGTATCATAACAAAAACAATTGATAAATGTAAAGAAGCAGGTATAGAAGTCGTCTACGGCGATACAGACTCATTATTTTTGAGGGATCCTTCACAGGGGAACGTAGAAGAAATTTCAAAATGGGCAAAAACCAATCAGGGTGTAGATCTAGAATTGGATAAAGAATATCGATACGTTGTATTTAACAATCTCAAGAAAAATTATCTAGGCGTCTTGAAGGATGGAACCGTTGATGTAAAGGGATTAACAGGCAAAAAATCTCACACTCCGACTTTCATAAGAAAGACCTTTTACAGTATGTTAGAAATATTGGGTAAAGTTAATACTGAAAAGGATTTTGATTTTGCTAGAGAGAAAATAAAAGATATTATTAGAGAAAGCGCAAAAAAACTAGAATCGGCCAAATATCCTCTGGAGGAACTTTCTTTTAATGTAATGATAAATAAATCTCCAGAAAAATATGGCAAAAAGACATCTGAAAACATAAGAACAACGTCAATAGATGGCCATGATTCCACTACCAATTCAATAAAGGGAATTCCACAGCATATAAAAGCAGCAAAGTTATTTTCGGACAATGGTAGACAAATTAAAGCAGGAGATATAATCTCCTATGTAAAGACAAAGACTTCTGAAGGGGTTAAACCAGTTGAACTAGCAAAGTACGAAGAAATAGATACTGAAAAATACCTAGAAGCAATGGAATCTACCTTCGACCAACTCTTAACTGCTCTAGATGTAAATTTCAAGTCCATCATTGGTAAACCAAGGCAAAGCAACTTGGATGAATTATTTTGGTCAAATTAGCATATTATTTCTAGATTAGTTTAAAAAATAAATATAATTACATTCTAGTATTCATCGAGGTACATTGTCAAAAATATTAGATCTTTTGGGCACTTCTTTTATTACTCCAGAAATGACCAAAGCCGGTTGTTCTTTTGGTGATATCGATATGAAGATTTCGTTTAATGAGTCAAACATTGTGTTTTTTGGAATTCCACTGGAACTGACAACGTCATTCGGAAAAGGCACCAGCAGAGGGCCTGAAGCAATTAGAAGCACCTCTGGACGTCAAATTGAAACTTTTGTTTTTGATGAAAAAAAAGATATCAAAGAAATTGCAAAAATTTTTGATTTGGGAGATCTTAAATTACCAGATCATAATTCTAACAAAATAGATTCTATATTTTCCTTCCTGGATCAAAATGTTCCTCCTCTAGTAAAAGAACTGTCGCGTACAAAAAAGAAACCATTTATTCTGGGAGGTGAACACACTATATCATATTTTTGTTTTAGGGGTCTTTCAGATCATCAGCCTCTGCTAATACATTTTGATGCGCATCGCGATTTAAAATCAAAATATGATGGTATGAAATTGTGTCACACTACTCCATTCTATAGGTTGATAGAAGAAGGATATATCCAGGGTAAAAATATCATACAAATAGGAATCAGACAGGCAGACATTGAGGAAGATAAATTTGCAGAAAAAAATGGCATAACAACATTTGACCCATGGGAAATAAAAAATAACATAGATAATGTATCTGAATATATTTCTAAAGTTACTACAAATAGAGATATATACATATCATTTGACATTGATGTTTATGATTTGCCATATGTTCCTTGTACAGGAACGCCAGAACCATTCGGGTTGGATCCATTTGAAATAGTAAAAATAATTCGGAGTATTAACGATTCGGCAAATCTTGTAGGAATGGACCTTGTAGAGGTTTCGCTCAGGAACGATGATTACAGGGAAGGAACACTTGCAACACAAACTCTTCTAAGAATCATTCCAAGAAAATATGTTTAGATAAGATTGATTGTTAATTATTACTTTGTTTATCCCCATCTAGCTCTCTCATTTTCTCTATCTTCTTTTGTTGCTTTTTTCCATTCTTTATAGTGTTGTCTGCACAAATACACTCTTTTGTTTGAAGTATTAACGACCAGGTCTGAATCCATACTCGCCTTACTTGCACTTATGGACCTCTCTGCTGAATTTTCACAACCATTTACACTGCAGTTTACCCCTTTGTCTACTCTTCCCATTTAATGGAATTTATGTCACGAAATATAAAAACATTCAAAAATGAAAAATAAGGCAAAAAATATAGTGTTAACTATCAGAATACTACTGGCATGTCATACCATTATTAGCGGGCGTTTTGACAGATAGCTTGGCAGGTTTAATGGAAGATATGGTTTATCAGAAATTTCTAATTTGATCCTTTCTATAAGATTAGCCAATGACATATTATATTGGGATTTAGCTAATCTTTCCCTAACTACCAGTTCTTTACCATCAACTTCTTTATCTCCAATGACTAGTATGAAATGGATCCATTCAGACTCTGCTTCTCTAATTTTTTTTGCAACAGAAAGTTCTCTATCATCAATGTCAGCCCTAATATTGTTTTTGTTTAGTTCATCCAGAATTTTTTCACCGAATTCTAAATGTTTTGAAGAGACAGGAATGATCCTAATCTGTGTGTGTGTTAGCCATAGTGGTAAAGTTGGAACCTTGCCCGTATTTGCATCTCTAACTGTCTTCTCTAATAGGGCAAATATTACACGTTCTATAGCTCCGCTTGGAGAGTTGTGCAAGATTATTGGATATTTTTTCTCCCCATCACTATCAACAAATTCAATCTTGTATCTTTCCCCATTTTCAACATCAATTTGGTCAGTGGACATTGCAGCAGCTTTTCCCAAACTATCTACGAAATTAAATTCCCATTTTACAATAAAATAGAAGAACCTCTCTTTCCACATTTCAACAAGAATTGGTTTCTTTAGTCTAGTTGCAAATGTTGCAATAAATTCTTTATTTTGTTCATAAAAATCAGAAGTAAAACGAATAACCATATCTACGTCATCATTTGGGGAAATACCCAGCCCCTCTATTACATTCAATGACAGTTCAAACCTTTTAACAAATTCTTCTTTTGCCTGATCAATATCCTTACAAAAAGCATGGCAGTCCGGCATACTAAATGCTCTAAGTCTTCTAAGACCTACTAATTCACCGCTCTTTTCTCTTCTAAATGAATATCTAGTTAATTCATAGAGCTTCAATGGCAACTGTTTATAAGAAATTTGGAAATCCTTGGCCATTAGGAATTGACCAAAGCATGCGGCAAACCTTAAAAAAAGTTGTCTGTTGTCTGATTGTAAATTGTATTGTCTGGCTGGAAATCTGTTGAAATAACTATGTATTGATGGATGATTGGAATCATACATCACCGGCGTTTCAACTTCAATTCCACCATATTCGTGTACCATACTTGTTACGTATGTTTCTATTAGAGATTTCATTAAACGTCCTTTAGGATAAAACCTCATATTTCCACCATCTGAGGAAGGTTCATAGTCGGCTATTGCCAATCTTTTCATTAATTTTACATGGGGTGAAACCTCAACTACTGTTCTCTTTTTGGATAATTCATAATCTGCTAATTTTTTTAATAAACTCTCTTTTTCAAATGTATAGTCATTTATCGGAGTCAGACTACCTCCAGGTACAAGAACATACCAGGTCGAGTTGAGCACATCTTCTGATTTTAATGCGATTGATTCAGCCGTAGATTCGGTTTTGCTACCGCTCTTTTTTTGAATTGTTTTGGCATGCTCTGCAAGTGGATGTCCTTTTATTTTTATATTGAATGACTTTGTCCAACCAAACGGAGCCCTATTTACATTCTTGAACAGATCTCTTGTATTATTCTGAATGGAAATTAGTAATTCTTGCGCTTTGGAATGTGTTGCTAAATCTGAACTTAGGTGTGCATACGGGTAGATTAGTAAATTACCGCATTTTATCGTCTCCCCGTACGTCTTTAACTCCTTGCAAACATCACCAATTATGGATTCATCATCATCTTTTTCAACCGCAATTAATGCCACTATCACTTCATCTATTTTTTGCTTAGATTTCGAAAGAATTTCTTCTGCTGTTTGTACTTCTTTAGAAATAGGTTGGTATTCAATAAAATCTGAATGTAGCAAAAGTATACGCATTTAATGACGACAACTAAACCTAAAAGGTCAAATTAAATGGTTTGGAAACACAACTCAATAATATATTTAGTAATTGGATCTTAGTTCAATAAAGCGTGTTTCAGGACTTAATTTCAAATTCGTATATGGGTATTTATTGACATCAACATCCCCGGTAAAATTTTGTTCAAATCTTGCCAGATTATGGGTAGCATTGTATGCCAAGTTTAATCTGGAGGAATTATCACGATTTAAAATTTTCAAGAAGCCAGTATCGATAATCATCATGTATTTATCTGTCTTGAACGGAGTCTTGCTGTAATAGTTCTTCGCATCAAATGTTTTATTGAAAACAAATTCTGGAATCCAAAAATATTGAGGATTTCCAATCAATGTTACTTTATCCCCCGGTTTTGAGCTATTTGAATTTAAATTGATATTGCCGCTATCAGGCAAATTAGAAATAACAAGAGCAAGCGCCTGGTAATAAGTCGAATTCGTGTTTAAAGTAATTAGCATGGTTAGGCTGCATATGCCAAATATACCAATAACTGCTATCCTCAGGTACGGCAAACTATTTCTCAATGTAATATTGGATATATTTTTTCCGATTTTTTCAATCATATTTCCTGCAGCTATGCAAAGTGGAGGTAGCAACAAGAGGATATGAAATGAAGAAACGTAACCTATTACTTGCAGGAAGAGGAAAACTGGAATTGACCATAACAAAACGAAATAGTCTTTTCGTATGGCTGAATATATTAGACCACCTATGCCCAAAACAAACAGAACAGGGTCTATCTGAAAAAATGTATTTATTGTATTAATTAATGGCCTATCTCTACTGACTTGGTAACGTACTCCCGTAATCCAATTGTCAAAATCTCCATTTAGCGTGGCGTGCAGCGGCCACATTAATGGAACCAAAATAACAGGTACTAACCAAAGTAGTACATATTTCTTCTTCCTAGTAAGTAAATATGTCATAATTATGCCCAGAGGAATTATTGTAAAAGCAGGTATCTTGGTAAAAATGGCAAGACCCAGAAAAATTCCAGAGATAATCAAGGTAAATTTGGTATTTTGTTGCTGGCCTCTACCAAGACTGAGAATTAGGAGAATTGATGTTAAAATAAATGGAAGCTGAATTGACTCTAGAAATATTCTTCTAGTCATCCAGGTAAATGGCATCACTGCAAATAATATCGAGGCAATAAGTGCTACATTTTTGCCATATCTGTATTCTGTGATTCTATATAATAGAAAAGTATCAATTACAGCTAAAATTCCCATAATCAGGCGTGGAACCAAATACAGTTGTTCAACAGGATTTTTATCACCCAGCTCGATATTTGGATAACCAATAATACTAAAGATGCCTGCTAAGAAAATTTGACCAAAATAAGGTGCTCGATATCGCTCTTGTGGTTGAAGACCTTGACCGCTTTCAGTGGAAATTGCTTTCCTTAGGTAATGTCCCTCGTCTACGTGTAGTGACGGAAACCCTGTAGGATTCCATAGGTGTGTGTAGGTAGAAAGAACAATTGGGATAAGAATAAATATTAATGATCGAAGTCTAGTTCCTTTTTTTAACTGTAGTTGCACCTTCAATTAGCTTCTTTATCCACTAACATGTGATATTTAAACGGGAATTAAACCTTATGGACGTTCTGCTCTATCTGTTAGTACTCTTAGATTACGTTTTCTAAAAGTGCTTGACGTTACCATCAAGAAGAGGCTTTATTCATAATATTTATAACATTGATATGCTATTTAGTAGCTTTACTTAAATAAACGGATTGAACAGCGTTTTTTAGAATATCAAAATATTTCGTGGGAATTAAATTGCCATTATTATCGCTTGTCACCAAATTAAAGTTCTCAACTCTGTGTGGTCTAAAATTCCAATACCAAAAGGCCATTCCGTATGGATCTATCTCATTAAATTTCTTTAATATCACTGTGGTATCTTTTGGGGTAATATCACTTGCTTCTGGATTTATTTCATAGACAAAGTCTCCTTCTTCGTTTATTACTTTATCTCTAGCCACATTGTTCCATTCTCCAATATAGACAGGAACTCCTGATAAATTGCCAGTCGCTACAAACATGTTCAATCTTTCTTCCTGGTAGCTACCTGGTGATGGCAGTCCGTATAAACTAAACTTGAAGATAGTATTTGTCTTATTTATTGGTGCCATCTTTGCAAGATTTGTGGCGTTAACTCCAATGTTACTTTTAAGATCAACAGGTATCGTCATGCTGTATATTATGTCTTTTTTAGATACCTTTCTAATTTCATCTGTCATGAATGTATTATATTTCCCAATTTTTCCCCACTGGTCCACACTATGTACCTGTGGTTCACTCAGTATTTCGTATCCTTTTGTGCTGGTATGACTGTCAACGGCGCTAACCACTTTTTTTAAGAATTCAGCTTGTAGAGTCCATCCATCAGTACCATTTGTATCGCTAATTTCTCTGTTCCACCAGTGAGTCCACCATGCTGCAGCTGATGGATATTTAGGCCCTCCTCCACTGCCATAGGCATATTCTGAATTATTTTGAAATAAGAAGTTTGGAAACCCTGTTCCTCTTTGAGGATTAAGCCAAGATGAAGTATGAAACTGGTGATTATCGTATATAATTTTTAATCCATATTTGTCAGCGAGAGTCGCAACAAATTTTAATTCACTTATGAATGCAGTGGGATTTTTTATGAAAGATTCCCAATAATATACATATCTTACGTGATTCATTCCCCCGTCTTTTATTATCTTAAAACTTTGATCGTAGTAGTTATCAGGGAAAGGATTGCTAAAGTCTCGCGTCTGGGGCAGACTGGTATAGTAACCTAGCATGTTTACTCCAATCAAAGGTTCGGAGTTTGCTCCTTGGGCATAGCTTAGATTAGTTATTAGTGAAATATTTAGAATTAATAAAAAAATAAAGGAAAACCCAAAAACAGACAAATTCATTACCAAAAGAAAAATTTAACTCCCAATATAAATTATTGAAGAGTAAAATTTGCGTATTAAGAATGAGTTTCCCTTGCACCTGAGACTAATTGTCTTGTACTTGTTAGGTCTTCGATTTTCTTGTTGATGTTCAGTACTATTTCCAGCAAGTCAGGTTCAATCCTATTTTGTTTTATGAATGAAGCTAATGCCTGAGTGTCTTTAGGTAGACACATTCCATCAAATGGTCTGCCAAATTCAGTGCCATACTTGCCAATTCTTTTATCCAAAGATACCCCTAAACTCACAACCTTATCGTCTATTCCCAAGTGTTTGCATATCATTCCTATTTCATTAAAGAATGAAATCTTCAATGACAGAAAGCAATTTGATGCATACTTGATTAACTCTGCAGCCTCAAATGACGTACTGATTATTTTTTTTGTCAAAGGTTCATATAGCTGCACTAATAATTTTGATAATTCATTACTACCTTCCTCTCCTATTATTACCCTATCCGGACTGAAGAAATCATCCAATGCCGAATTTTGTCTTAGGAATTCTGGATTGTAAGCAACCTCATAATCAACCCCTCTCATTTTTGTACAATTTTTTTCAAGATAGTTCACAACTACACTACGCATTGTTCCAGGTAACATCGTGCTTCGGAAGACCAGCAAATGATGTTTTTCAGATGTATTGAGAGAGTTTGTGAGCTGATATAATACAGTAAGAATCTGAGAAAGATCTTGTTGAGAGTTATGGGTTGGTGTATTCACACAAACAAAAGACATATCTGTTCGCGATAATGCATCACCCAAATCATTTGCTACATCAAGTCCATTACTCTCTAAAGTTCTGAGTTTTTCTTTTGAAATATCGTAAAAAATAACTTCATGACCTAGCTTGTGGAATCCTTGGCCCGTTGCAGTTCCTACAACACCCGAACCAATAATACTTATCTTACTCGTTCGAAATCCCTCTTTATTATAGGGGGGTTATAACTAATCATATTTATATAATTCCTTTTCATTTTCAAGAAGGAAATATAGTAAAAATTGACAAGAACCATCTTACTTCATTAATTTATAGCTCATAATAAAAGTTACTAATAAATAATATGGAAATGTAGATAGAAAAG
>JAATVM010000089.1 GCA_014523495.1 Nitrososphaerales archaeon TH1920 | reverse complement strand
TGCATTCCCATAAAGTCCCTGACCTTCAAAAGCATACGGGAATCTTTGGCAACATTATTTTTGACCTACTACTTATAGGATTCGCAATTTCGCTGGTTTCATCGCCTATATGGTTTGATATAAATGATATTCTTTATCAAATTAACGGGTTGCAAAATTATTTAGTTAGAAATTTCGTGCCAAGTACTTTATACGATTATTGGCTAATCATCCCCATCGGGATAATCGGAATTTGGAGATGGACTGTATGGTCTATCAAGAAAATAGTTTCCACTCTGTATAAGCCGATAACACCAGAATCAATTAAGTTGAGCTCAAAAAGCACAGCAGCTCTTACTGTGTCGGTAGTTATACCTGTATATAATGAAGATCAGAGCATATTTAGAAGATCTTTGGAATCATGGTGGAAAAATAGACCATCTGAAATAATTGCAATTATTGATAAATCTGATACAGGATGCATAGCTGAATTTAAGAATTTTCAGCAAGGAAAAACTAATGTTAAATTGATAGTAACTTCAAAGCCTGGAAAGAGAGCTGCCCTCGCTGATGGTATATCGGAATCTAAGGGTCAAATTCTTGCTTTAACAGACAGTGATACTATGTGGCATTCAAACTTCCTAGAAAATGCATTGCGACCGTTCCATGTTGATTCGAAAATTGGAGGAGTCACCCCAAAATATCATCCAATTGAAATAAAAACAATTTGGCAAAAGATGACTGATATTTTTTGGGATACGCGAAACGATTATGATATGCAGTCACAAACGGCAGGAGGAAAAGCTCTGTCTTGTTTAAGTGGGAAAACTGCATTATACAGGAGGGAAATCCTATTACCCAAGATGAATCTCTTCCTAAATGAGATTATACTGGGTAGGAAAAAAGAATCAGGCGAAGATAAATGCTTTACAAGACTTGTTCAACAAGAAAGATGGAAGACGTATTATCAGAGTTCTGCGATAATATATTCATCTGCCGCTTCAGGTTTTAACCAATTTCTCAGGCAACGAATTAGATGGGCAAGAAATAGTCATAATTCTGATTTCGAGAGTTTATGGAATGGATGGGTATGGAAACGTCCATATCTTGCATTCTATATGATAGATCGTTTTGTTTCGGTTTTTACGTTATTGCTTGGTCCAATATTTTTCTCTATAGCCATTATCGAAAATCAATGGGGATTGGCGATTTCAATCATCATATTGTGGCTGGTTGGAAGGACCATTAAAATTTATCCGCATTTAAAACATAATCCAACAGATCTTTTTTTAGTGCCGGTATATATAGGAGTGACCTTTTTGATGGCCCTAGTTAGATTGTATGCTCTTGTTACTATTAGGGATCAACATATCATTAGAGGATTCAGGAAGGCAAAATCGAGCAGAATCAAGAAAATAAAGGATTACTTTTTAACCGCCGAAATGATAGCAGCCATTTTTATTTTTGCACTAACATTGCATTGAGCTCGACTATTAAATTACCTTCATTTAACAAAATTCAAGTAAATTGATTATGCATTTTTGTCATAATCTAGTTTTAATTCCTTTATCTGCCAAATACGTTTTGACCTTACCTAGAGTCAATTTATCATAATGAAATATTGAAGCCGCAAGAACCGCATCGACATCAGTTTTATCAAATACCTCAAACATGTGTTCTGATGAGCCGCAACCACCTGACGCAATAACGGGTATTCTAACACTGTTACATATTGTATTTGTCAATTCAATATCGTAACCATTTTTAGTACCATCTGCATCTATACTTGTCAATAGTATTTCACCTGCGCCAAGCTCTTCTACTTTCTTTGCCCACTGGATAGCATCAATACCAGTACCCTTGGACCCTCCATATATCATAACTTCAAAATAAAAGTTATTGTCAACGTCTGACTTTACCCCATGTTGGTCACCAACTCTAAAATTCCTCTTGACATCTATTGCTACAACAACACATTGCCTTCCGAAAATTTTCATGAGATCTGTTACCAATTTTGGATTTTCGACACTAGCAGTATTGATAGAAACTTTGTCTGCGCCATTAAGGAGGATCTCTCTTGCATGAGAAAGTGTCTTAATTCCGCCTCCCACCGTGAAAGGTATATCTATTACACTGGCTACTTTTCTAACTATATTCTTCATGATTTCACGGTCTTGTTTTGATGCAGTAATATCAAGAAAAACAAGCTCATCAGCTCCCTGATCACTGTATTTTTTTGCTAATTCAATAGGGTCACCAGCATCCTTAACCCCTAGAAAATTAATCCCTTTTACTACTCTTCCATTATCCACATCTAGACAAGGAATGATTCTCTTAGATAGGGGCATTAAGCTATTGCCTTCACCTTTTTAATATCAAGTCTGTCTTCATACAGGGCTTTTCCGAGAATCACACCATCGCATCCAATTGATCTAACTTTCAAGACATCTATCAAACTTGAAATTCCTCCACTAGCTATTATCTTAGATGTTCGATCAGTATTAATGCTATTTAAAGTCACAATATCAGGCCCTGAAAGTGTCCCATCTTTAATAATGCTAGTCAGAAGAAAAATCTTTATTCCCAGTTTATTGAACTTGTTTATTGCATCTTCAATTTTATAATTAGAAGATGATCTCCAACCATCAATCATAATGTTCCCATTTATCTCGTCTAGCGAAATGACTATCTTATCACTATAATTTTTGCTCAGTACACGTATTTCGTCCATATTTCGATAAGCCATAGTACCAATCACAATTTTTGAAAAACCCATATTAACAATTTTTTCAAAATTTTCGATATGACGAATACCACCCCCAATTTGAATTGGAATATTTATGGAATCCAATATCTCTGAGATTGTAGACAGGTTGTTAAATTCATTACCCAGTGCTGCATCAAGGTCGATAATGTGCAACATATCAGCACCGTCTTTTTCCCATTTTTTTGCTACCTGAACAGGATCTTTGCTATATACCTTCTTGGTTGATTGGTCTCCTTTCGTTAATCTAACTACTTCCCCGTTCATTATGTCTATTGCGGCTAGTACTTTCATTCGGTTTTTTCACAAATATTGAGAAAATTCTTCATAATCTGAGATCCAATTTTTCCTGATTTTTCAGGGTGAAATTGAGTGCCGAACAAATTTGAACGTTCTATTACAACGGGCAAATTTGAGCCGTAGTCAGTTATTGCCGTAATCAGATTTTCATCTTCTGGCTCAATGTGATAGGAATGAACAAAATATACCCAAGAATCTTGCGGAATCCCTTTTAGGAGATTACTTTCGCTTTTGATAATTCTTAAATTATTCCACCCTATGTGAGGAACTTTTACCTTCTTTTTTGGAAGCATCAATACATCACCCTCTAACACTTTAAGACCGTCAAGAAAGCCTTCTTCGCTTCTATAAAATAACATTTCCAAACCAAGACATATTCCAAGTATCGGCATTCCACTATCTATAGCCGTATTGAGTGATACTGCATCTTTCCGTATAGAACTAATTGCACTATCGAAGTTACCAACACCTGGTAAAACCAATCCATCATATTTTTTTAATTCCTCTAGAGTTCTTACAATATCTACGTCATGTACACCATTTCTAAGTATGGATTGGTGCAAATTAAAAAGATTGCCGGCTCCGAAATCAAAAATGGCTATCTTGGTCATTTACATCATTTCTTTAGTACTTGGCAATCCTTTTCTCCTTTGATCAATAGCTGCTGCATTTCTAAACGCAATGGCAAAACTCTTCATGGCAGATTCTAATTTATGATGGTCGTCTTTTCCATATTCTACTAATATGTGCGTACAGGCCACAAGATTTTGTATTAAAGATCTAAAGAAATGTTCAATATCCTCCTTTGCTATACCTTCCACTTCATTCCTTTCCAATTTTAACTCAAATTTGGAGAATTGTCTCCGAACCAAATCAATCGCTGAATTACTACGTGAATCATCCATTGGGACTATGGCGTACCCAAATCTCATGATTCTAGCTCTGTTTCCTAATGCCTTATCCAATCCCTGTCCTATGCAGATAGCAATGTCTTCAATCAAATGATGTAGAATTGAATCATGAGATTTAACATCTGCTTCTATGTCAACCAAACTGTATTTGCAAAATGTAGTAATGAGATGATCTAGAAACTTCAAACCGCTATTAATCTGTGCCTTACCCTCACCATCAAGATTGACAATTACGCTTATTGTTGTTTCAGATGTACTTCTGCTCAGCGTTGCAGTCCTAAGCTTCTCGCTATCTGTCAATTGGTATCTAAAATTGGGTCATAACTTTATTTAATATGTTCGGTAATTCATTGACATCTCTGACAATTAATGAAGTTCCATTACTTTTGAATAGATTCCTCACTTGATTTGATCTCACATTTGAGGCACATACTCCAATTAATTCAATGTTGATATTCGACACTTTCTTTGCTCTTTGCACCATGAATAAATCCTCCGTCGAGTCTCCAACATAAAGAGCATTACTGACTCCAAATCGTTTAATGCATTTTATCAGTGCTGAAGGATCCGGCTTACTCCTTTCCCTTTTCTCATCGTCTAGATAAATTGAACCACTATTATCAAAAAATTTAAAGAGCGTCTTCATAGAGTACTCTGCAGCTAATCTACTCCTGCCAGAAACAATTCCTACTCTCCTTTCAAAAAAATTCAATATTTTCTTGATAGTTGAATGTCTCATCAAGATTTTGTCATTTTCTATAAGTGGTTTACCAAAATAATATTTCGGAATAGTATTGTGTTGTTTTTTGAACAAAGATGGTCCGTAAAGGTATTCATCAAAAAGCCTGGTTAATATGCTACTGTGAATATCTCCTGGATAATTTATCAACTTCCTTATCTTCTTAAGGTGATTTTCCGAATAGGTTGAGATGTAATTTTCTACAGAAGTTATTCCTTTTGCCGTTGCATTATCTGTAATATATTCTATAAAAAAATGTAAATCAGAAAATTTAGATGGTCCACTTAGTATACCCAAAACAAATGCATAACTTGTATCAGTATCATTGTTAAACATTCCAGATTTACGAAATTTAAAAATCAATTCGTCACTAACTAAAGCTCTTCCATTTTTAATAGTTGGATCCATGTATTTAACTAAATATTCGACTGTTTTTTTTATTGTCCTGTTATATGATTTTCTAGTGTCAATCAACACACCATCGATATCAAAAATAATGCATGCATTTGAATTCATTCTAATCGAATCTACTTAATTTATTGAATATTGTTAAATATGGACAATATCTTGTTATTCATTTTTTTTGTACCTATCGTTATTCTAATACATTTTCCATAGTTCTCAATGTTGCCTAATGCCTTTACTATTATCCTTGAATTTTCTAAAGCCTCTAAAATTCTATCATATTTTTCATTACATTTTATAAACAGAAAATTTGCATCTGATTTGTAGACATTTATTTTTTTGACATTTGAGAGATTGCGATAGAGTCTTTCTCTTTCATCCTTTATTAATGATATACTTTTTTCCATTTTTTCGGGATTAGAGATAACTGAAATAGCGATAGCAAGTGAAATACTGTTTACTGCATATGGTAACTGGATCTTATTCCTAAATAAATCCGCAAGTTCTTCATTTGCTATCATATACCCTATTCTTGCACCAGCTAAGCCTACAGCCTTTGAAAAGGTACGGAGAATTACAAGATTTGGATACTTTTGTACAAGTCTGGTTAAAGAATATTTTGCAAATTCCACATACGCTTCATCTATTATTACTAGGTTATTTTCCAAGGAAGTCAAAATTTCTAAAATCTGGGATTTCTCAAATTGGTTTCCTGTAGGATTATTTGGAGAGCATAAATATATTGCATGAGATTTTTTTGCATCCTCTATAAATTTTCCATTATTAAGGGTATTATCAATAGACGATAACAATATTTCAGAAAACCCTACTTTATGTAATTGGCATCTAGTCTTAAAGTAAGAAAAAGTGGGGTATATTGAAGTTAACCTCCTTCCTCTTCCAATTAGTGTTAATAGCAAGTCTATAATCTGGTCCGAACCGCTTCCTAACACCAATGATCTCTTACTAATCATTAAATAATTTGAGAGCTTTTTGTATAAATCTTCATAAAGCTCAATGGGATATCTTCTAAGATCAATTTTTTTTAGACTATTTAGAGAAATGTTAATTAGAAAATTCTTGTCTAGAACAACATTTTCGTTTGCATCCAATTTACAAGAATTATTTCCAGAAGGTATTGTGTATTTTTCAATCGTTGAAATTTTCTTTATTTCTCTCATTAGCCAATCTGTCAATTCAATTTCTAAACCTCTCTTCTACGGCATAATAGTGGTTCGGTAATCCTTCAGCAATTGCCAATTCCCTTATACACTTTTGAATCGAGTAAAGACCTCTTCTTGTTACTGTAATATGATTAACCAATTTCATAAAATCAAGTACAGATAGTGAAGATTTAGACTTACCAAATTCCATAGTTGGTAACACATGATTTGAGCCAAGACAATAATCACTTGCCGCAGACGGAGCATACTTTCCTAATAAAATAACGCCTGCAGTTCTGACTTTTGCAGCTATTTGTTTTGGATTTTTCGATAATATTTCAAGGTGTTCAGGAGCTAATTCATTCATAAATGATATCGCGTTCTCTTCATCATCACATAAAGCAATGAACGCATTATTCCTAAAGCTTGTTGATATTATATCCAATCTTGGTAAGGAACTATTTAATGATTCTTCAATTTCATTTTCTAATCTTTCGATCAAGGCCTTTGAAGTAGTAACAACACCACAAATTGTATCATTACTGTGTTCTGCCTGTGAAATTAAATCCTTGACTATAAGCTTGGGCTCAGACGTGGAATCTGCATATATTAAGAGTTCAGTTGGACCCGCAATCATGTCAATAGCAATCTTGTTGCTGACAAGAAATTTTGCAATATTAACAAACAAACCTCCAGGACCTACAATTTTATCTACTTTTTTTATTGTTTTAGTCCCATATGCAAGAGCTGCTACTGCTTGGGCACCACCCATTTTATAAACTTCGTCTATACCACATAAATCAGCGGCTACAAGTGTAAGAGGATCAATATTACCATTTTTCATGGGAGGGCTTACTACCACTGTTCTGTTTACATCTGCAATTTTTGCAGGTACGGCGCACATTATCAACGTACTTGGATATCGTGCCCTTCCTCCTGGAATGTAACACCCAACGCTGTCAATGGGTTTGACAACTTTTTCAATCCTTATTCCCCCTGCAGAAGATTTGATTCTAGTCAATTGTTCTAACACCATTTTTTCATTCTTTTCAAGTAGCTTCTTAATTTTTCTAAGAGAATTCACCTGATTCATTGTCACCTCTTGGTAAGCTTTTTTAAATTCCACTTTATCTACAAAAATAGAATCAATTTTTACATTGTCATATTTTTCAGTATACTTTATTATCGCATTATCTCCAAACTTAATAACATCGTTAATTATCTTTTCAACGATAAGACATTTCTGAGGAATATGCCTTAACTTACGAATGAGAATTGCTTCTTTTTTTCCATCCTTTACTTTTATTTTTTTTATCACTGACCCATAACCTGTTTTAGTTCCTCTAATGGGAGTATTTGCTTTGGTTGCATCACGACAAGACCCTGAGCTATCTCTCTTAACTTTGGAACTATCTTTATGAATTCATTCTTATCAATAACTGTATTAACACCATACCACCCTTCTTCACTCAATTTGCTTATTGTGGGTCCTTTTAGGGCAGGTAAGCTTTCCAACAATTTCTGCAAGTTCTCCTCTTTCACGTTTACGAAAATATGGAGTTTTTTCCTGGCTTCCACAACTCCCTTTAATAGAGCAAGTATGTCTGCAATTTTTTCTGCCTTTATCTTGTCATCCAATGAATTCTTATTTGCTATTAATTGTGCGCTTGAATATGCCACTGTTTCAATAACCTTTAGATTGTTTTGAACGAGTGTAGTGCCTGTTTCAGTTATATCATAAATAGCATCTACATCTTCAGGTGGTTTTGCTTCGGTAGCACCAAAAGACAGAAAAATTTCAACCAGTTTATTTTCCCCAACTCTCATCCACGGCGTAATAATCATCGGCCTAATATCACTATAATATTTTTGATATGATTTGTTAGAACGTACATGCGCTGAAGCAGTTGTAAGGTACTCAGACGAAATTCGTAAGGTTCGTTTCTGTTTTGCGAAACCTTCTATCAATTCAGTCAAATTGTTATATTCAAAATTTTCCGGAATCGCTATAACCTGATTTACTTGACCATATTCTAGATCTAGTAAAATTTTAACGTCTGCACTTGCCTCAACAATCCAATCTTTACCAGTAATTCCTATATCATAAAAGCCCTCTTGAACATATGTAGGGATTTCTTGCGGTCTCAAAATTTTGACTTCTATTTCAGGATCACTTAGCTTAACTCTATAGGTTTTTCCACGACCCTTAACTGTTTGCCATGCTTCCTCAAGTAACTTAAACGTTTGGTCTTCGATACTACCTTTTGGTATCGCAAATTTTACGACTGTCATTTGATATTCGAAGAATCTTTTTAATGGGATATATTTCTATTGAAAATTCATATCTAAGGAACTATGTTTTGATAATTTTTTGATAAATAATATGAAGAATTATTCAAATTATTTATAAAATAATTCTACGCTGAACCGAGTTCTCTATTTTGCACTTTATGCAATATTGCTCGGGCATTGTCTAGACTAATGTTTGATTGTTTATACATAGTTTCAGATACAATATCAACTAATTTCCCAGTCGCCCCAGCCGCGACAGCAATATTTTTTGCATGTAGTTTCATATGTCCCTGCTGAATTCCTTCTGTAGATAGTGCTCTGATTGCTGCAAAATTTTGGGCAAGCCCAACTGATGCTATAACACATGCTAATTCACCTGCTGATTTCACTCCTAATATTTTCAAACCAATTTTCGCAACTGGATGTACTGAAGAAATCCCTCCTACTATGCCCACTGATAATGGAATCTCTATCCTCCCAATTAGATCACCTTCAGATGACTTTGAAAAAGTAGTCAGTGTCCTGTACTTTCCATCCCTTGAGGCATACGCATGAGCGGCGGCCTCAATAGCACGAAAATCTTGACCTGTGGCAATTGAAACTGCATCTATCCCGTTCATAATACCTTTGTTATGAGTTACCGCCCTATGCGGATCAGAAAATGCAAAAGCAAAAGCAGATAGTATTCTGTCAACTACGAGGGAGCCTCCAAGTTCTTCTTTCTTGAAAGTAGCTTGACTGATTGCAATCCTTTCTGTTGAATAATTGGAAAGTATCTTTAGTATAACTTTGCCGTTTGTCATTCTCTCTATTTCGGGGCCCAGTAGTTCACACATTGAATTTATGCTATTGGCACCCATTGAATCCTTACAATCAACATATAGTTCTGCCACAAGCATTTTTTGGTTGTCAACATCATTCTTAATTACCCTTGTTTTTAGATCCAGCGCTTTCACATTCTTTGAACGAGAATTGGCAATACTGAGTAGGGCTTCTTTATTCTTTGAGATTATGTGAATAGAATTCTTGATATCCAACAGGTCAGTTATTTGAATTTGGCCTCTCATAATAGAACCATAAGCACTTGCCTTAAATCCTCCAAAGAATGTAGATAGTTTTGCCGCATGACTTGCGGCTGCAATTACAGAGGGTTCTTCAATGGCCATAGGAACCAGGTAGTCTTTTCCATTTATTACAAAATTCGTTGCTATACCGAGAGGCAACGAAAAAATTCCTATCGCATTTTCTATCATTCTGTCAATTTTTTCAAATGGTAAAGCTTGATTAACAATAGTTGAAATTTCGTTTTTTGTAAGATTAGTTTTTGATGCAATGAATGATAGTCTTTCCTCAAGATTCATTTCGTAAAATTTCTTTTCTGTCTTCATGCGCACGACTACTATGATCTTAAGAGCCTTAATATTTTGTCATCACCTTGTTGTGGCAAACCGTTGCCATCGGTATTACTAGTAAGAACAAAAATTGACCCATCTTTGGATTCAACAACATCCGCAAGACGACCGTATCCAACAAGGATTGTATTTTGACTACTAGTTTTAAGATCAATTTCTCTCAACAGTGACCCCTTAAGCGTGGCGACGATTAGATGATTATTGTATCCCAACTTATTTGATGATGCAAATGTGATTCCGGAAGGCTCTAAGGAGGGATTGAAACAAAGCAAAGGCGGTGTGTTTTGAGCATTCCCATTGCATTGTTCCTTAGGCCAACCATAATTTTTGCCTGGTGATACTAAATTTACCTCATCATTGCCTGCTCCTCCCTGATCAGAAGCATATAGCTGTCCGTTTTCAGGATCCCATGCTAGTCCTTGGACATTCCTAAATCCATATGCGTATACGAATGAATTTGAAAATGGGTTATCTTGTGGAATTGTTCCATCTTCATTAATACGAAGAATCTTTCCTGCCAAAGAATTTAGATCCTGAGATAATTCAGGAATTGATGCATCTCCTGTTGACACATATAATTTTCCATCTGGACCAAATTTAATACGACCACCATCACGAAATTCACTTCCTGGTATACCATCCAGTATTGTCCTAGAATCAATTATTTTATTTTTGTTTTCTTCGAGCATCAAGACTCTATTGAAAATTCCC
Source organism: Nitrososphaerales archaeon TH1920 (assembly GCA_014523495.1). GTDB lineage: Archaea > Thermoproteota > Nitrososphaeria > Nitrososphaerales > Nitrososphaeraceae > TA-21. Next base: position 578 of record JAATVM010000089.1, on the reverse strand, counting down.
GTATTGTTCGAATATGTGAAATATATATAGAACAAATGATTTTGGGTAAAATTTGGATGTAGTGTAAGACCCAATAGACCTGCTCCCTGAAGATTTTCAACTTTTATGTCCCCAACTGGTTCTTCTAAAAGAGTACCATTCTCATCAACAACTCTGATACTTCCATGTTGTTCTGTGAAGAAAATTCTTCCATCCTCTGCTACATCGATAGACCTTGGAGCTTCTAATCCCTCTGCGGTAATTTCTACTCCTTTGGTATTTGTCAAATTACCTGAATTAGTTACTGGTGCAGGTAAAGGCACTAAAGTTTCAGAGGGCGAAAACTTGATGGTTAGAATGCTTACAATTATAACTATAACCGAAGGAATTACAAGTCGAAGTAGTTGTCTTTTTTCCATGTCCTGCATTATATGTGATTTTTTATAATTCTATTCAATTTTTTTTTGATTGTATTGCCATAAAATGGTTAAATTTGAAAAAGATGTCATTGACAGATCATAACGCAGATGAGGAGATTTGAACTCCTGCTCGCCCGAAGGCGAATCGGCTTTCTTTCGGTCTAACTCAAGGCCGACGCA
>JAATVM010000088.1 GCA_014523495.1 Nitrososphaerales archaeon TH1920 | reverse complement strand
TACGATGTACGACATATTGCACGCAATGGGAAAAGACGCTGGCTTTTTGTACGATACTATAGATACATACATCAAAGATGCACAGAACGCAAACAAATCTGACTTGGTGGAGATCTGGCAAACTATCAAGAAGGACAGACTAAAACATTTACATCTGTTAAAGGAAGCCTTAGAGAAAGAAATACACGGATAAAATACATACCGTATATTATTTTTGAACTATCTTTGAGTGTCAACTCTCTCTTTATTTCTTTATGAGTAGACCAACCTGCATTATGCAAATGAATTACATACACTAGTGTATTGCATCCCATCAAACCCAATATAAAATCTACATGTTTTCGATGCAATTCTTCTAAATATTATAAAATAATATAATCTAAAGTTGTTACTAGCTAAACATACTGTTTATCCATCATGTCAAGATCTCAAATTTAGAACGTAAATTTATCATAGCTGCGAGTCTTCAATGACTGGCAGCTGTAAGATGCCTATTTGTTTATTGGGATGAGAAACAATTAAACAATGGCTGAAAAATAAGAACTAGAAAAAACTATAATATGAGAGATTCTGAAATAGGGCGATACCAATCATTAGAAATTCTTATGATACCAAAATATCAATCAGATTAGATACTAGTTCTTTTGAATATATTGGGAATTTGCTTTAGCGGAATGGTTAAATTTGATGGTGTGTATAAGTACAGCCAGTATGAGTATTGAACCATTTGACTGGATAAATAGATTTTTTGGTTCGGACAACTGGCCATTTTCAAGAGGAGCAAGACGTAATTATAACAACATGTTTGGATCATATGATGAAATGAAAAGAGAGATGGAAAGGCAATTTGAAGAGTCTTTCAAAAACATCGAAAAAATGGTGCCTAAAGATTTGATAAAAGAATATGATACGCCACAGGGTAAAGTTAGAGAGATTGGCCCACTGGTTTATGGATCTTCAGTAACTATAGGACCTGACGGTAAACCAAAGGTCAAAGAGTTTGGAAATTTTAAACCTTCACAGTTAAGAGGTTCTGGCTATTTTGGCTCTCCAATGATTTCATCAGAGAGAGAACCCATGTCAGATGTAACAGAGACCGACAAAGAAGTCAAAGTTGTAGTCGAGATGCCAGGAGTATCAAAAGAGAATATCAAAATAAATGCATATGAAAATAAAGTAGAAGTAAAAACTGATGGTACCAAAAGAAAGTATCATGAAGTAATAGAAATACCCTCTGATGCCGATATTGAAACCGCGAAGTCTAACTATACTAATGGAATTCTTGAGATAATATTCAAAAAGAAAGCTGAAAACAAACCGAAGGGCAAAAACATTACTGTGGATTAGTCAGTGTTATATCCAGACAATTCTCCAGAACTACCTCCTCTAACGATTCCAATATTAATGATCCTAATACTCGTTGGGATACAACTAAGACTTCAAACAAATAAAACCTTTTGAAGTAAATCAATCAAGTAAAGGCCAGTGCCTTCTAGTTATGAATTCAACAAGATTGCCAGCAGGATCCCTAAAATAAATTGATCTAGACTTGATATCATTTTCCCATGTTATCTCTTTTTCAACTTGGATATTATTCTCTTCTAGCAACTCCTTTGCTTTCTCATAATCTTCCGGTTCAACTTCAAGAGCGATATGAATCATTGACGGTGGCGTGGTTGCACCATGAGCACTATCTTTTACTTCAATGCTGGTAACTTCGGGGTTAAAGATAAGTAACATATTTTTATCTGTCTTCAAAAATACATGCCTATCTCTCTGTTCAGAAACAAACTCTAAACCCAATTTATCAACATAAAATTCCTTCATTTGTTCTAAATGGGGCGAATATATGGATGTCTCGACTATCTTTCTGAATTTCATTTTGTACTAAAGTGCCAGATTATATGATATAATAGTTTACACCGAAATATGACCGAATTTCAAGTCGTATTGAAAACTTTTGTTCAATATTATCAATGAAAGCCATGTCAGATCAATAGAACCCGTATACGTGGAGTCCGAATCCCACCAAACCCTATATGACATCACACTTCTATTAGAAGTCAATTTATCATACATTTTGGATTTCTCTTAAGGCGAGATTTATAATTCATTCTTATTACTAATACATAATCATCCATGACTTAAAAGAGTATTCTACTTGACAGCAACAACTCCATTCATACAGGGATGTACAACACGCAGATAATCATATGTTCCCTGTTTTTCAAAAGTAACAGTAAAATTATTTATTGGTGGTAGGCCTGCTGGTGCCAATCCCTTAGGCCACATCCAACCAGAGCTTTAAATTTTTCAGTCCCATCCAAGCTATACTTACCATTAATGGCTATTAGTTACATTATTGCCGGTTGAATCTATTGCAGTTGGGTTGTAATGTCTTGCATTATCTACTATGACAGCTGTTGTTCCATTTTGATTAGTTACTACAAGAGGTTCTTTGTTAGGATTCGGTAGTAATGATTTCCATTCAGTCAAATTGGTAGAATAATATTTAAAACAAGACTTGTTCCCAATTAAGAGAATAACTTTCTCTACTTATTGAATATAATTTACTGCAATCTTTAGTTGGCTCGCATCCCTACGCAACTACTTAAAAAGGATTGAATCTCCTAAAGGTGCATAACGAAATCGAAGTTCTGCATAAGTCCAATAAGAGAGTCAAGAATATAATAAAATAATGCCTTTAATCTTTTATTTGATAATATCGTGTATTTTGCGTTTTCACATAGTTAACTTAAAAAGTATGATTAGCCATTATGTGTTATGAATAAACTTATTCATTTAATCATAGCAGCAGGATTGGTCATATTGGCGGGAACGATTGTTATGTACAATATAGAAAAGAACGTGCCTAATACGCAAATAAAGACCTATCTTGACTCATTATGGTGGTGTGTTTCCACAGTCACTACAGTAGGATATGGTGATATAGTGCCAGTTAGTAACTTAGGACGAATCGTAGCAATATTTTACATGTTTTTTGGCATTTCAATGGTATCACTATTGTTCTTTGTT
>JAATVM010000007.1 GCA_014523495.1 Nitrososphaerales archaeon TH1920 | reverse complement strand
CATCACATCTTAAAAACATCAGGGGATCGTTTCCCCTGGTTCCGAACTCATAGTGTTTTGCAACAGTGTCAACTATAGTTTTATCATCCGACCCCGTACTAAAAGGATATTCAAAGCTCGAAGGTGTTATTCCATAGTCTTCGAGACATTTTTTTGATTCTCCAACTTCGTATTCAATAGATTCTTTTGAAAGATTTGTGAGACGTACGTGAGACATGCCATGGGATCCTATATCGTGTCCTTCATCATGCAGCGTCTTAATCTCCTTCCAATTCATATTCCCATCTTTATTATCAACATTGTTACATACTACATCAAAAGTTCCCTTAAATCCATATTTATCAAGAATTGGTTTTGCATTAGTGAAGTGGGTCTTGAGACCATCAGAGAAAATAAATATTATTACCTTATCGACAGTCCTCTTGTTATCAGTCGATTTTGGAGACAAACCTGAAAGAAAGTTATGCTCGTATGAAAGAACAGATAATAAAGCCATTAAAAAACCCACGAATAATAATGGGATTATATTTGTAAAATTCCTGCCACTCTTCAACGTTAATTAACAGATTCGCAATCCATATAATAAATAGATTTCAGTATACTTATGATATTCGATTAGATTCATTTAGTATTTGAATGACTTTGTCCCACAAAGTGTAACTACCACAATTAATTCTGTGTTGAATCGTAGCGAAAAGGTAATTTATGTTAATACATAAAATCAATCCATTGGAGTTTAGTGTTGCGTTTTGGAATTTGCAAAATCTTTTTGACGTTAATTCAGGTGAAATAGCGACTGACCTTGAGTTTATTCCAGAAAAAGGGTGGACAAAGGATGTTCTCGATAAAAAGATAGAGAATTTGAGCAAACCGCTGAGAACTATGAATAATGGTAGTCCTCCAGATTTGATTGGTTTTTGTGAAATTGAATCCGAAAAACTTGCAAGAGACTTATGTGAGAATGTACGATCTGGATATTATGAAGTTGCAAAATATATCGATGGGTCTGATATCAGAGGGATTGATACCTGTCTGGTTTATTCAAAAGATATTTTTGATTGTATTGAAACTAGATCATTCAGAATAAATTTTAGATATCCAACGAGGGATATATTTCTGGCAAAATTACTAGTAAAAGAGAATAATGCTGAGCTATCGGTTTTAGTTAATCATTGGCCATCAAGAAGAGGAAAGAAAGATGGGTTTGATCAATATGATACAGAATTTTCAAGATGCATGGTTGCAGAAAATTGCGGAAGAATTGTTGATGATCTGTTAAAAATTCCTTTTGAGGAGATCAAGTATTTAGCGCATGATATTCTATCTGATAAGAATTATCTTGATATGCTTAACTCACGATGGAACAAGAATGTACTTTTGATGGGAGATTTTAACGATGATCCATTTGACAAGAGCATTTCAAAATACCTTCGTGCCAAAAACAATAAGGAGATATTTATGGAGTTGAACGAAACGTTAGAGATTCTTAGAAATACCGATAGAGATAGAACTGATAAACAACACTATTTGGAATACACAACACCGCTCTTTAATTGCATGTGGAACCTTCCTGGCTTTTCTTATTATCATTGGAGAAATAATTCTACGAATCTCTTTGACCAATTTATAATATCTAGGGGTCTCTTGTTGGGTGTGCAAAAATTAAAGATGAATCTCGAAAACATCACAGTGTTCAATGATGGACTAACGATTGGGGAAAATCTCTCTAATGATTATTTTGTTCCAAAAGATCCCGAAAGATATCATCCAGCCCAAAGAGGAATTCCGATGACATTCGAGTATTTAAGAAACAACAGTCGTATCCCAAAACATCGAATACCAAATACTGGCTTCAGTGATCATTTTCCAATACATGGTACTATTATAACACTGCCATAATGAGATAATCGTTTACTACCTATGGCTCGCCCAAGATGCTTAACATAATTTTATTGAGCGTGCGAGAGCGATGGCTCTTTCTAGATCGTCATTCAAAATTTCCTGTTTTTTATACTTGTTATTAAAGTATACCAGATCTATCATTTTCGCATTGTCCATATTAACTATAGTTGTAACACCATTTCCATTTCTAGTACTCCCGCCAAAAACACGATTGGTGTTGCCCGTAAGTACTACAAGTTTGTCTACAATATTGAGTGATTTTGTAGCGTTAGAAATTTGGGCTCGAGTCTTTGAAGGCTCATCATTAACAACAACTGACACAGCAATCTTTGATCCATAATTATCGTTGTAGATGATATCGCTTCCATCCCCAACTACACCATCAAAATTCAGCTCATTTACATAACCTTCATACTTAGTGAGTGTCAAGAGATTGCGTACGGCTTCACGTATGTCAGATTCAATTGTTTCCATATTGCTAACACCTTTCTTGATCTGGATGAAATCTGTTAAAGGTACATTCATTAAACTTCCCCATATTTTAGAGCCAGGATAGATATTTTTTATGGTTTCATCAATTATTGATTCGTCTATCATAAACGATTCTCGTTTTGAGGCTTCTTCAGTAGCATGATAGAAAATGTTTAACATTGATCGTACATTTCTAAAGTCTGGAAATCCATCATATACTAATTTAATTTTTGTTGAAAGGTCACTTTCTTGAGCAGAAGTAAAAAGATTATTCTCATCGTAATTTCTTATATATTCAACGATAATGTCATTAAGTTCAAATAGAGTGTTGGAACCAGCCAGATCAATTTTATAATTTGCTTTCTCTAGTCGATCAAATACTGATGAATTCTCTTTTTTAATTTCATCATACGAAGATGGAGTGAGTATCAACATTAGTATAGAAGATGGTATGTGAGCATTAATTATTGCTTTAACAAAATCTAACGATTCTTTCTTTGAATCAAACTCATCAAATTGGAATATAGTTATTTTATTTAATAGCTTTAGATTCATACTGGCGATCGCACTTAAACTATTTATCACACCCTCAAGCGATCTGATTTTTGAGACATCGCTTCTTAATCTGTCTTCTATTAGAGACCTAATAATTTCGATCTGTATTTCAGAAAAGTCAGAACTGAGAATTTCAGGTACATATTGAAAATTTAATTTCTGTTTACCTTTCAAAATCTCCTCTGCTCTAAGTTTGAGATTCTTGTTTCCACTCAGATTATCTAGAAATCCATAGTTGAAGGCTTTTTTCACATATTTGCTGTTGTCTTCAGCCTTATTGCATAAAAAATAAAGTATATTCCTTCTTAAACTTTCAACATCATTACGGCTAAATCCTCCGAGTATTGAATCATAAATGTTATGAATATCTCTCGGCGAGACTTGAGACAAATCAACGTATGAGGTTACCGTATTTCGTACCAGCTCCGGCAATCCTTTAACGTGATATGCAAGGTGGGTCTTTCCCGAACCGACATCTTGAATCATGGTAATCAATCTAAAGTCACTATCTGTTGGACTTGCACCATCGAGTTTAGAATATAGATCAGAAATGCAACTAAGAATAGCCTGCCTTGCATCCTTGTGTGTTTTTCCTCCAAGGATTTGACTATCGGCAAACGAAGGGGTCGGACTACTGGGATATGGATTTATTGTGAGACCATAAGGATACATTCTCATATCCCTCTTACATAGCCATGAAGTAACCCTCTAAGGATTACGCCTTCATGTCCTCCAGTGGATAGCTCGTATTCATTATGATAGGCATTAACTAGTTGCTCAACAAGTTCATAAAAGTCGCTCTTACTCAGTTCAAATTTTTGACTTAATTCACTTCTAACTTGACCGAGGTCAATCCAACCTATTGAGCTATTTGATCTTGAGAGAACCGTATCAAACTCGATTTTGAAATTATCTAAATTGACTAAAGCATTTTGAGATCCAGGATTGTCCGCCTTTAAAAGTTCAATTAAATTGTTTATTGCATCTTTAACACCATTTGAATGAGTATCTAGCTTTCTTTCAATGTATCTAATACGTTCAACTAAAATTCTAAATTTTGGATCGACATTGTTTAGATGCTTGAGATAAAGCTCCGATGTCCAACAATAATATGCAGATCCCTTTTTATCCACACATACTTTTCCATTATTAACTAGAATGTCTAAGGTATGACCCAGATCAAATGAGGTGAATTCTTTTTTTAAATCAGATTTTTTTATCCCGCATGAGCCAGCCGAGAGTATTTTCTCTAGAACTAATTCTTCTGATGACATGAAAAATTATTAAAATTTTTTTATTTAAATTATGGTGTAACAGAACTGATTACCCATTATCAAGAATTTTAGATTAAAGATAATGTTAATAGTTCATTTTTAGATATTAAGAAAGGGATGAAGATTACTCTTTGCTGATTACTTAGATGATGAAAGTACTAGGGTAACTGACCATATTTTTTCTATTCAACTCGGGTTATGAAATGGACCTTTATAGAATAAATGACTCCACTAATAATGAATGAATAAATAACTTGGGTAAGTATAAACGCTATTCTACAATATGCCTAAGAGATTTTTCAATACCTTCGATGATTTTAAAAAGAACTTGCACAGATATGATGCATCATTAATCGATTACAATGGCAATTCAATCCCATGTATCTATATCAATTCAAATAGATATCATGATATAATTAGAAAAGTCGCTGGTAAAAAACTAGCCGTTGATGTACTATTGGATTTATTTCACGATTCCAGACACGTTTTTGTAGATATACTTATGAATTACCTTGATTATGGTTTTGATGAAAACTATCTTTTTTATGCTAATGATATGCCTCAATTTTTTGAAGCATTAGCAAAGACTGGATTAATTGCCATTGCACCGTCAAATGGTGAGACTATTTCTGAGGTGAATTTGCTTGTTATTCAGCTTCCTAGGAAAGACAGTGCTGAAAGTGGGTATAATCAAATGATGGAGATAATAAATAAAGCAAAGCATAGTGACAAAGTGTAGGCAGAAATTATTTGCGACGGCCGGGATTTGAACCCGGGTTACCAGATTGGCAATCTGATGTCCTAGACCAAACTGGACGACCGTCGCATCACATCTAGTGATGAAAAAAATATTGCTTATTTTAACTGTTTCTTTATTTTAGATGCATTATTTTTTAGAAAAATTACAAAAAGAACATCCATAAAATTCATTGGTGTTTCATCACTCTGAGGTAGCTAAACAATGACAGTGTTAAATTATTTTAAGCTATGTCGTTTACACATGTGTTAAGTTTTTCTCTCCTTCATTGGTAACTCAAATGATGATGATTACAGTAGAATATCCTCTGCTTTCAGTTACGTAGTTATCATTTAATTCTTCTACAATAATTGTTATAGAAATAATACTACCTTTTTCACATTTTGATGCATCAAGTGTTATGTAATCATCCAAGATATCAACAGTATTCATGCTTTCATCACTTACTGTATATGAGATAGGAGAACTTGATGATATTAGAAACAACTCTGTTTTACTGTATTTTCCTATCCTAACCATTCGTCCTTCTTGTGGAGTGGAGTTTACCCGCAGCGGTATTGTCCCTATCTGATGTTTTGCATATCTTTTCATAGTATTAACAGAAACTTCAAAAAGGAATGGATAGCCGGCAGTGTTTTCTGCCATTTTACTTACGCCGTCATTCATAACTACGTCAACCTTCTTTATCGTATCACAATAATTTCTTATCCAACCATTAGTTGTTTTAACAATGTCGTCGATAGAATTTTTTCTTCTGGAAGATTCTTCATTGCCTAATTGATATCTATCTACCCAATCTTTATAGTCCCTACTTATGTCGTTTATAAACTCAATACACGTATTTTGATAATCTTCAATACTTGTAGCACGTTCAGAACTAGAATCGCTTGCGAACATAAGATAATTTTATAATATTACTAATTAAAATTTAAGTGTCATTGTTATTGTAAGTCTATTACTATTAATCACCCATTGAAAGGAGTTTTCAAATTGAAATTCAACCGTGATATTTTGAATTGGATCTACGTGATTAATACAGTACAATAATATATGAAGTTTCATGTTTTTAATTAATAAATGAGTTTTTCTGACTTGCATTCAGAGCTCTTATTTAATCTCAAGTATCATAATAAAGAAATTCAAGAATCGTTAAAAAAGAATCCAAATATTGCATATCAATTAGTAAATCAATTGGTAGAATTCACGGGATCAAGATTTAATGTGACTTTGAATTTACATTTTCCAGATCCAAAAAAAATTTACGATGTCGAAAATTATGGTACAGAAAATTTGGGCTTAGTGGTGGACAAGTTCCGAAAGAGTTTTCCTATACCTCGACAACTTATCAAACAAAAGGCTATAGAATTCTTAGGGGATGTTACGCCACAAGATGCCTATATGTATGAGGGAAAAGAAGGCTTAAAGATATTAATTGGTGAAGGGAGGATAGAAATTTTGCCGGGTTCGATGCATCTTTGGTGCAGAATTGATGAAAATCTAAAAAAATTTTGCGACTGGTTAATGCAAGAAGTGTTTCTAAATAACAGAAAGAATTCTATTTAATGTTTCATATTTTGGTACTCATTTTAATACTTCAATCAAGTTTAGACAGCTAAGTATATAATATTTTTATTTTCGCAATGATGTCATTATTTAAGATACCAAAACAAAATTACAATTTAAAAAAAATCGATTATATTCCGCTTAGCACCCGATCTGATTTGGCTTGAAACCTAGTATTCCTATTTTACTTGCTTTGAGTTTGAAAAGCAAAGTTGAGTTAGAATATCTTATTGAAGAATATCTGTAGTATGGAGCCCTAACAGACAAATTAATAAGAATCTAAAAGAATGCTTTCAGATAATGTCTGGCATCATGATGAAGCTTTTCATTATTGGACTGCCAGTTTCAATGCTATTATTGTTATCTGAATACCAAGTAATGGCGCAATTGGACGATGTAAATTCTGGAGGACTGGGAGATATCATGGAAGGAGTAAGAAAATTCCTTGGGGGCATTTTTGATACAAAGCCACTTGATAAGATTTCAGATACTGAATGCATTATGAGCACTCTAACAGGAGGTAAGTCAGGTCTTACGAAGAGGGGACAACTCATAATTGGAAGCAACTGTGACGATAATATTGTGGGAGATAGTGATAATGATATCATTTATTCACTTGGCGGAATTGATAAGGTGTATGCCGGAAATGGCAATGATATAATTTATGGCGGTGTCGGAGATAGCAGACTATATGGTGAGGGTAACGATGATATCATAATGCCAGGTGATGGAAATAATATTGTTGATGGAGGTATTGGAGACGACATACTTTTTGGCATGGAAGGAAATAGCCTTCTAATTGGAGACAAGGGTAACGATGAGCTTATTGCTGGAAGCGGGACCACAATTATGGATGGCGGATCTGGCGCCAATAGCTACGTGTGTAATAGTAACAGCATAGTATTGGAATATAACCCAGATAATGGAGATGTAATCTCAGATAAATGCAACATTCTTAGGAGTAATGATAGGAATTTTTCAAGTGATATTGATGATAAGACCTTAAAAGGCGATTAGTGACTATATGGTTCGCTATATATAAATGAAAAATATTCTATTCAGTCATTGACCCGTAATTCAAAAGAATCAATCATCTTCTGAACTATTGGTAAATAATTGTTGAAAAGACTTTCCTGAGATGTAAATGAAATTAAATAGACTTTGTTATTTAAAATGGTATAGAGCTGTAACTTTTTGAAAAGTTCATCTCCTCCTATGGTCGTAGAGTAAACTAGAGAATGTGCCATTGAGCCCCCTTTTAAGAGCAACTCCTTTGATTCATCGATTGCAAAATAGTCATAATTTCTGATTCTGTCTATACGGTCCCCTACTATTTTGGCTAATGACATATTTTTGGCATCAAAAACAAAGATATCTAAATACGGAACAAATTGCCCTGACACTCCTGATATATTCTCAGGCGGTAGACCTGTCTTTGAGGGTGAAAAAAATCCCACTATGGTATTATTACTTGTTTCATGATAGCCATAATTTCTTACTGACCAGCTTTTAGGATACAGCATTTTTATGCCAAGAACATGATTGTCATAAACGAGAAAATTTGAACCGCCTGTTTCATCTACTGTTTCCAAAGTCTTGTTGTCTGATAACGGTGATTGAATTGAAGTGGTTGCGTTCTTCGGAGGAATATTAGAGGCGTTGGAAATCTGATTATGTTGTGTCTGAGAAACTAATTGTTGAGTTATTAAATCTAAATTAGTTGAGGCCAAATTTGGATTCCCATTTATTATTGCCTGCATAGTATCACGTATGAGCAACTTTGATTGCTCGATTGATGAAGAGTTATCTTCAATTTGACCCAATAACCTCTGAACCATAAGTAGATCACTAAGGGTTTTAGTCATATTACCGTCGATTAATGACCTGTTAGCATCTGAAAGGAATCCTTTTATCACTTTTTCTGAATCCAAAGTGGGCTGATTTTCTGTATCAACCTGTGATGAAGAGATGGTGGACAAGATGGGAAATAAAAAAAGATAAATGAACAGAAGAACCAAACAAAATGTTAGCAAAGATCCCTGCTTGAAAAGATGTATGAGTAAATTTGACAAGTTACTTTTTGAATCGATCTATTTTCCTGCACATGCACGGTATTTCATATAACTCTAACGTAAGATTATAGTTTTCATTCAATTTTGTAACTCTTGCTATTTTATTATTGATTAGTGTTATCTATGATCTTTGCGAGCTTGATATCGTAATCCGTAATTCCACCTACATCATGTGTGCTCAGGTTAATTGTAACACTATTATAGACATTTGACCACTCTGGATGATGGTTAATTTTCTCGGCTTCGAGGGCAATCCTTGTCATGAATCCAAATGCTTCGATGAAATTTGAAAATTTAAAAGACTTTTGCAATTTCCCATCTTTCAAATTCCAGCCATTCATCCCTCTAATAGTCTCAGCTAGTTCATTTCCTGATAATTTTTTGTATTTAATTTGAGACATAAATAATATTATCAAATGACTGAACTTATACTTTACAATATTGGTTGTGAATTTCTAATATCACTAGCGATATCTTATTGATATGTGCTTTTTGCTGTTTCAAGTAACTAAATGGAGTTCTTAATGATTTTCTATATTTTGAACGTAGGTAATATGCAACTATGTGTTTTATTTTGTAAATTGCTTTATTATTCGTCGATTATTAACTAAAGTGCCGTAAACACAACTCGTGTGTATTGGTTGTTTCTTGTTCATCAGAGGCCAATCTACTACGAGTTTTTAACTAATTAAATCAACTAATCATTAGCGATATTGGATTATTGATATGTGTTCTTTGCCGTTTGTGGTGTTGAAGTCGATACCTTAAGTATTACACCGTATTATCATAGAGTAAACTTATGAAATCAACAAGCAAAAGCATCTTTACTGTAACCTTGGGAGTGACAATAGGTATCTGGAGTCTTATGACAATGGTAGTAGGATCAAGTCTTCAAATATCCGCGCAGACTGAAAATGAGACTGAGTCATCAGAAGAAATGGAGAAGAGCAACATGACCGTTGCAACAGGACCTGGAGGAACGATTCCATCTATGTCGACGCCAGGAGAAAAAACTTTCTATGTCCTGACGTCAGAAGTAGAGAATGTTGACGAAGAAAAACTGAAGATAGCAGGGGACTCGTTCGATGTCCAAACACTAGTTGCAAATAAAGGCGACAATGTTACCGTCAAATTCTATAATGTTGATGAAGTCCAAACGGAAAGACATTCGTTTACTATAGGAGATCCATACAAAGTGGATATTGATGTGGGATTCGCTGAAAATGGAAATGCAACATTCACTGCTGACCATACAGGTGTATTCCCATATTATTGCAAATATCATCTACCAGTTATGACAGGACAACTAGTGGTTTTACCGTAGTCAACTCCTTTTCTTTTTTATTCTTTTATTTATCTCGTTCTGTCTATTGATAAGTGTTCTTTGCTCTAGTAGCTGCTTATTTGATTCTAATCATACTTAAATTTTTATTCGTCATCGCTGTCGTTTGCCGTAGGAAATGGCACGTTAGACGTAGAAAACGTATTGTTATTTTCTGGCTGTTCTAAAACACCTCCCCCTTTTGGAGATATATCCTCACCCAATTTGGGTTGTGTTTTTGGTTCTTCTAAAACACCTCCTTCAAGAACATTGGAAAGAACTTTACCAGGATTAACTACAACCTTGGGTTTTTCGCGTTCTGTGCAGTTGCTAGGGGGTTTGTGTCATCACATGTAGTGCAGTATGTAATGGGGTTAATACCAGGTCCCTCCGGCCGCACGCTCGCGCAACAATAGGTCTTGCCGCCACCCTGAGGACTGCAAGAAACTCCCCCGACTATTACTCCTTCCACAAACACTTGAAGCGTGGAAATTGAACTGTAAATTGCTCCGACAAGCAAAGCGCATAATGACCACAAAATCACAGATCTACTTTGTATCCTCTCTAGCATAGCTCATCAATCTATTAAAGTTTGTTTGCTGTGATAGCTCAATTTGCTTATTCTTAGTTCTATCCACTCTTGATTAAGATGAAGATTAAGATTAGGATCATTCGGATTGGCCCTTATCCGTATTTCACTATTGCTTGAATTATTTATTTTACTGATTTTAGATTCAAAGGTGTAATGGGTCCATGTATTTTAGCATGTTCTTTGCAGAACTGCTCAAGTCTCACATACCCGTTACCATGTGAGATGCCTATGAAATCAACAGAACCTGCACAGTAATAGCAGGTCTTCTTTGTTAATCTTAGGTAATGTCCTTTTGCACCTGCCACATACCTATGGTTATCATCTTCAAAAGCAGTTGGAGGATGGTCATACTCATCGACAGGGATTAGAATTCCCTTAGATCATCTCTTCACTCTTTGAACTTCTATATTGTTTGACATATATTTATCGATACTGTGAAACAGAGCCTTCAATTTTTTATATTATTTATTATTTTTTTCTAAAATTAATTAATGTTTATATGACAAATATGGCTCAATTAGTGCCATGTCAAGCATACTCAGTGACACATAACGGGCCGTCGTTCAAACTATGACTATGCGGTTGAATGAAAAGCAAGCTCTCTTCTTTTTGAAACAAAATGGAATTGATATTTCAAGACGGACTTATTTCAGACATAAGACGAAAGTTGAAAGTTTGAAGTGGCAGCGTTTAATGCACATTGCTGAATTCTTCACCGACCAGCATTTGCAAAGAATAGACAAATTAGAATTAGTCGAGCATTTGATGTGGAGCGAGTATGAGAAAGAGAAAAGCCCGTTCAAGAGGGTAAACATCCTTAGATCCATAGTAAACATGCAACCATACTTGTCAAACTATTATGGTGCCACAAGATTTGTTTTGGAGAAACGGCTGAAGATTGATCCCATCAAAAAGCCAGAGGGACTTCCTCAATAAACAGGAGAAAAACGAGCTACGAAGAATGACGCTCGGATCAGATTTGGATCGATTTAATCGAGATTAATAACCCCTCTTAGCCTTCAATAGTCTCTTTCTCCATTTCTTCAAATAGGGACCAATGTAGCTGTCTCCAATCATCTTTGGATATCTTTTCATTTGTGAATTTACCGATGTTCCTATT
>JAATVM010000087.1 GCA_014523495.1 Nitrososphaerales archaeon TH1920 | reverse complement strand
ACATCAGAATCATTGATTGTAAATGGATTATACTGCAATATGACTCAACAGAACTTGCCTTGGTTAGCTGATAGATGAGTGTTACGAGTTATATGATATGATACTTGCCTCAGAGGGATAACATAAAATAGTCATAATTTGCAAGCGCTGTAATAGAAATCAATGAATAAATAATTTAAAGTTTGAGTTTATTGAATTTCGATATTTTGGCTAAGTTTTTTCTACAGCCTCAATATGGCATTCATGACCCCTGTGGAGTTTATTTAGCTCCGAAGCTTCATCATCTGTAATTGGGAATTCTTCATAGCTTAAATTTTTCTCACCTTCTTTTTCCAAAATAATTTCTTTACACTCATCACATATTAATTGAAGGAATATTTTGCTCACGTCTAGAGTAGAGCCTTAAGGATATTTAGACCATTGCAAGTTAATCAAAATTAAGTTATCTTTCCGAAATATTTCAAGTGATTGCAGTCAATTAACTAAGAATAATCGTGGCACTTGCCGGTATGCCTATTTTATAGATTTGGATATTGTTTTATTTTCATATCTTTGAAAGAGAAAATATGTAAGTAAAATAAAAACAACAGATGTTGTGACATAGGCAATATCGATAAGAAAATCCTTCTGATTAAATATGTGACAGGCAAATTCTCCATTTGTACATCCAGCTACAAAAAAAATTAAATTCCATGTTGAATGCGCAATTATTGCAAACCAACCCTTTCCACTTATCCAGGTTCTGAGACTAGCAAATATTGAGGGTGTTACAAATAGCCATGATAAATACGCAAGACTGCTAATCTGGACATTAGGGGTATTAAGTATATGCAATGAGGCCCAGACAATACCTCCTGCAAGAGTTACAAAATTGTTTCCTGTTAGGTAAAATGGAATTCCAAAAAATATAGTCTCTTCAAAAGGACCTGCAAAAATTACTGAAATCACTGTTAATGGTATTGTGGGTTCGCTATAGTTATTAACTGCGAAATCCACTATGACCGATCCAATTATCATGATGATAAATCCGATTAAATGATAGAACAGAACCATGATAGTTAGGTATGGTATGGAATTTCGTCTATACCTTGAGATCCACGAAAGAGGATTAAAGTCATTCTTTAAGTCAGAATATATTGTATTGGATTTTGACAATTATTGTAATAATAATGTGAAATAGTCCATGATATTTACACCTTATGTCAATGTTATTTTTCTGAAAAGACTGTCAAAGCTTTCATGAAATATTTTTTTCAAGTTCATTTATTGTGTTTATAGGAAGAGAACAGGTAAAATCCTTACAGACAAATGCAAGTTCCTTTTCAGTATTTTTGTTTGATTTATTCTTAAAATAGGGATATTTTTCAAGTGCTGATAGATCCGACTCATTCACAATCGCCGTAATTGCATTTGGAAGAAATCTCCTGTTTAAATAATTTCCTAGTTCTGAATGATTTCCGTGCTTTATTATAGAAATTTCCATTGGTGTCTTGACTCGTAAATATATTGCTGAGAGTAACTGACCAAATCCAAAGGGATTTCCTGACGCTGGCCTTGACATCCTTTTAAGCATCCTGTCTGCTTTGGCAAGAAAGTCCTCATTCTGAGTGTAATAATACAACTTTATTAAATTGGAAGTGGCCACTGAATTTCCACTTGGGATTGCAAGATCGTAATGATTTTTTGTTCTTACGATAAGTTTTTCATTGTCATCGGGCGTGAAGAAGAAATCATTTGTTTGGTTATCCCAGAAATGTTCAATCATTGAATTTGTATATGCAATAGCTCTTTCAATATAGTAAGGTTTTGAGTCGACGCTAAAAAGATTGATTAAAGCTTCTACATAGAACGCATAATCATCAAGATATCCAGAAATTTTTGATACTTTATTGAAAACTCTGTTTAGTCTATTTTGGTTATTTGTTAAATTATTTTCGATAAACCTAACAGCCTTTTGTGCATTTTCAAGGTAACTTAAATTTCCAGTTACTTTGTAGCCACTAACAAAGCCTGAAATCATCAGGCCATTCCACGAAGTCAATATCTTTGTGTCAGTTCCTGGCTTGATCCTCTTGAGTCGAATTTGGTAAATCTTTTCTAGTGACTCCTCAATTTTATGTGCTATCCATTCCTGAGTCTTGGAATATCTTTCTGATAATTTCTCGATAGACGTATACTTGTTTAAAATATTCTT
>JAATVM010000086.1 GCA_014523495.1 Nitrososphaerales archaeon TH1920 | reverse complement strand
GGTCCATTAAAACGCAACCATTCCAGACTCACACCAGTTATTGATTAATTTTGTCTGATGAAATAAAATCTCTAAAGGCATTTTTTCATTTGATGAGTCCACTAACACAAAATGAGAGAGAAAAGTTACACCCACCCGGAATTTCTTGTACCTCAACTCTCAAAACAAAACAGTTCACTCATCCTTTATTGATTTTAGTAATTTGTCATCAGTGATCTTTTTACCTTGATCAGAGTGCATTCTCAATTTCAATTTCATTCCATTATCTCATCTGAATGCTATGGTCCGTACATTCAAAAAATCTCATTGGCTCATTAGATTCTGTAGGTACTGTTAACTTTTACTTATCATGATTGCCCACCAGTCTCATTTTACTTTTTGAAATTGTATGTTACTATTTAGTTTAATCAATTTAATTTATCATCAAGTGTATTTTTTTTGAGTATGAGGGATATGGCTGGATCCATAAAGAAAACATAATTCCATGTTACTTGAATTTCAGAACTCCATAATGCAAGGAGATTGTAGAAAGATTCTCTCAGAATTATCTGCAAATTTAATTCAACTTACAGTTACTTCTCCTCCTTATCGAAATGCTATTGATTATGAAGCACATGTCGAGAAAAATGGATATTATCGTGGAAAGGCAAGGAAAGAAACTGGTGAATATCTCGATGAAATGATTCAAATATTTAATAATCACGTTTATAGAGTTACCAAAGACGGTGGTTACTGTTGTATAGTAATTGGGAATGAAGTTGTAAATGGCAGCATTATCCCATTACCACATATGCTGTTATCAAAATTAGTGCAACCTTTTGGAAATTGGAATCTTCATGAAGAGATCATATGGCATAAAGTTACAGGCGGGACGAATAGATATGGTTCGTTTGTAATTAATCCGTATCCAAAGTATTTTAGAGCTAATATAATGCATGAATTCATACTAGTTTTGAGAAAAGGGGATGTAAGTAGCGGAAGAACAAACAGGCATGATATTCTTCCAGCAACACATGAAGAATTTACAAAAGAAATTGCAAATTCAGTATGGCATATAGCTCCTGTTCCTCCAGGACATATCGAACATCCGTGCCCATTCCCAGAAGAAATTCCATATCGGCTCATGAAGCTCTATTCCTACGAAGGTGATATTATTCTTGATCCTTTTAATGGTAGCGGCCAAACTACAAAGGTAGCTCATAATTTTGCTAGAAAGTATGTAGGAATAGATTTGATGAATGAATATGTTTCGCTGGCTAAATTGCGACTTGATAGAGAATCTATGCATATTAGACCTGATGCATTGATTGCAAAGTGGCAAAAAATTCGATCGCACTATATTCCAAATTAACAAATTTAAAACTTGGTTAAAATTACAGGTATCCTGAGAACCCCATCAATACGATAAATCACAGATATTCACATAAATTCTGAAATTAGCTTGTCATAAAAATTGATAAAATCTTGAGGCCAACATCAAAGTCACAGATTTGCAAATATTGTGATCAGAGAAGGAGCGCCTGGGTTTATAGTCATTGAGTAAATCTTGCATTCTTCAATATAGTCGACTAAAGTGAGATAAAGGTACATTTCAATCTTATTTTTTCCAACCAAAATCATTCTTGTCTACTGTTTTTTAATCAATACTTAACTTGAATTATAGACCGACTTTTTATAGATTTTTCTAGATTAAGATGTTGAGAAATTGCATCACCTAGACTATCATAAACTTGTTCCATTAGGAATATTGCCGATATTGATACTCATTCTTATGGCAAACTCTCATGCAGAATTAGAAAAAAATGATACAAAAATTATTTATCCATCAAACAATAGTAATGTTCAAACTGGCAATTTGACAATTAATGGGACCCCGTCTGAAAATGAAACCAAATTATCCAATCAACAATTAAACATGAAACTAAATCAACCATCAAAAAATAATGACGTTTTCTCAAGCAGTAATTTTGAAATTATGATTCCAACTGATAATGCAAACAATTCAGAAACTGAGTTGCAGAGCGCTGATAAATTCAATAGCATTTTTAGACCTGATAATACAAGTACATCACCAAAGAATGATACACACATAACTGCAACACCTCCTTCAATTCTTGAAATAGGGTCAAATCAAAACTCTAATAGCTCTGGTACAAATTTTAATAAAAGTCAATTATTTGCTGACGCGGGAAAAGATCAAACAGTATATGAGGGAACAACAGTGCTACTCAATGGTAGTAACAGTAAGAGTAATGAGAGTATACTATTATCCTATGCGTGGAAACAAATTCCTAATCCCATTATGACAATAGGGGGTGCTAATACTATGTTATGGTCATTTATTGCACCAAATGTTTCAACCGATACTACTTTTACATTTGAACTCACTGTTACTGATAATAGTGGGGTTACTGCCATAGACAATGTAAATATTATAGTTCGAGATACTAATAGTTTACCCAATGAAGTAAATAAAAACAATCAACTTGTAGCAGATGCGGGACAAGATCAAATTATTGAAGAAGGATCACTGATTACTTTGGAAGGAAAATATATTAGTTCAAAGCCTAACGACAATATCTCATTTCAATGGATTCAAATCGGAAATTCAACCAATACCATCAATGCTCCCATATGGTCATTCAAAGCTCCATTTGTTGAATCAGATACAATAATACCTTTTCAATTGGTTGTTACAGATAGTGAGGAAAATAAAGCACTGGATATGATCGATGTTCTTGTCAGAAATAGTAACAGTAGCCTTGAATATGAATCAAATAACCTTGTACTTCAAACTTTATTAGATAAAAATCCTATTTCCAGAGGAGAAAAACAAATCATAAAGATAGACGTGTTCGATGGCGGCTCTGATGATAAGATAGAGGGCGCAAAAATAAGTGGACATGTTATGGACCCATCAAAAAAGATCAAAAAGGAATTTTCAATGAATAATGCTAGTGCTAGGGTAACATTAAATATAGCAGATAATGCTAAAGTCGGAAATTATATCGTGAGTGTGAGTGCCAGTGCTCCAGGGTATAGCTCTGCGAATATGGACACAAACTTTAAAGTTCAAAAATAAATACTAAACTTTCTCTGAAAGTTTTTACTTCTACTTCACCGAAGTCATCGAGAGTACCTCTATACACACAAGATTTCATTCCAAATCTTCAAAAAATGTAATCAAAATAATAGCTAAAGTAGATTATTCTACGTTTGGTGTTTTTCATGTCAATATCTTCTCAAGAATGTTTCTACAGGATATCATACTCTATTGAAACTCCGGATTTTATTGATTGCTTCTCCACTTAACTTCAAAGTATAGGCAGAGGAATCTGCATCAGAATAATGAGATAATTCTTCCAGAAATTTTGCCTTATCCTTTCCCCTCTCATAGAGACCCCCAGACTCTTTAACACATAGAGGAAATTTTTGCATTTTCAATCCCATAGAGTTCAAATAATTAATGAAATTACGATATCCTTCAATATTATACCATTCAATTCCTCTTTCTTCACAAAAGGCTATCCAGACATCAATTGTATTTTGAAAAAAAGCCTTATCCCTCAACTTTTCAAGCATCATTACTATCATACATTTTTAATCTAATATAAAAAATCTGTTAATAGAATCTTCATCCAATTTCAATGTCCATTTTGTTCCCGTTGCGGTCAAACGCCGCTATATCTTCGACATCGTAGGGATAACAAATTATTAATGACACTAAGCCAAAAAAATGGTTTAGATCTTCTAAAGATGGGTTATTAGAGCGACTCGGATGTGAATGAATTGTTCCAATATATGATAAATCAAACGGGAGTTGATATACAGGAAAACCTGAATAATAAGGTCCATGTGTTGAAAAGGGTGGAATAATCAAGCCTGTTACTTTGATCAAATTCTTCTCTTTTTTGCCTTGCAATATCAATATTCCTTCATTGGGATGGCATGATTTTGCATATGTTATCACACTATCTGTAATCTGTTTTGTTAAAATTATCCTTCTTCTAACTTCATTTGTTTCCTTTTTCTTTCTAAAGAGCACTATACTTATCTCTAAATTCTAGGTATTAAAATTAACTGTTGTTTAATTATGATT
>JAATVM010000085.1 GCA_014523495.1 Nitrososphaerales archaeon TH1920 | reverse complement strand
GAAGTCGGCAGTTACTTGATATAATTTTTTATCAGCGATTGGAACCTGTGCTTCATGCATGGTGTTTAAGGTTGTTCTCAATTAGCTTTTTGTCTAATTTGAGGTATATAAGCATCTACATGATGGATGCTTCGGTACTCATAACCCTCATCATTTCGTTTTCAGACGGCTCTTCCTTCACCTCATTAGCATCCAATGCATATTATAAGGACTTTAAAATAAATTTGTAATTTTGAATTTCAGCGCTGACAGGATCAAAATATTTTTGTCATATATCTAATCAATTAGGTTTCAAATTATAATTTTTACATTTTGCATGAGTTATTAACTGTGAGAAAAAATGAATTCTTTTAATACCTTGTAGATTATTGCAATAATGGAATGAAATCAGCTCAAATAATTAAGATTAAAGAGAAACTTTCTATTGTTAATCTCCCGGATCCAAAACCTAGAGACAGCCAGGTATTGATTAGGATTGAAGCATCAGGAGTATGTCATAGTGATATTCATCTTTGGGAGGGAGGATATGAGGGAGCTGCGGGAACTTTCTTAAAGGTCGAAGACAGAGGAGTCAAATTTCCAATTACTCCAGGACATGAGATCTCTGGCAAGATTGAGGCGATTGGAGACTCTGTTAGTGGATTTAATGTTGGAGACCGAGTAGTAGTATATCCTTGGATAGGGGAAGGTTCATGTCCTGCATGCAGAGTCGGCCAAGAAAATCTTTGTGATACCCCGAAAACAATAGGTATCTACAGAGATGGCGGATACTCCGAATTAGTTCTAGTTCCCAATTTTAGATATCTCGTGAAAATCGATAATCTGGATGTAAATTCTTCAGCCCCCCTAGCATGTTCTGGCCTCACAGCATATAATGCTGTTAAGAAGGCAAAGGTAGCACCAGGAGAGTCAATTGTAATAATTGGGGCCGGTGGATTGGGGCTAATGTCCGTTCAACTTGCCAAAGCAATAACTAATTCGAGAATTGTAGTTGTGGATGTAGATGATAAAAGATTGTCGGAGGCAAAAAAACTTGGTGCTCATGAAGTCGTAAATTCTTCCAAAGAAGATCCAGTTGAAGTTATCAAAAGACTTACAAATTCCTTGGGAGCAGAAGCTGTTATAGACTTTGTAAATAATGATCGTACTGCACCCATCTCAATTAATATGCTGAGAAAGAGAGGTAAGCTTGTAATGGTTGGGCTTTTTGGGGGTGCCCTGCAATTAAGTCTCCCAATAGTACCATTGAGAGGACTTACTATTACCGGTGCATATACAGGAAGCTTTAACGATTTAGTCGAGTTGATCAATTTATCCAAGGCAGGTGAAATTCGATCTGTAGTAAATAGATCCTACAAACTGGATGAAGCAAATCAGGCCCTTGAGGATCTACGCTCAGGAAAAATAGTCGGAAGAGCGGTATTGAATCCCAACAACTGAGAATGGTTTCTCAATCGATAGGACATCTCTATTTTGTTTTAAAGGTTACCTATCTTATCTAAAATTCTATCATTTTATTTTTCTACTTCCATTTACTATAAGGAGTAACACTAATTACAATAAATAAATATTGTACATACTTTATATAAAGTATTATGTTTAAGTGACTCATAACGTATTATAGGTACAAATCTTAGTCTTGCATAAATAATATATAATAAAATAATTTTACGATGTTTCATCATAATAATTTATTATATTTTATCTACCTGATGAATATGGACTTAAAATATTACTATTCTATCAAAATTAAAAGAAGACAGGTGGCAGAATAAACTTGATAAGCCTTCTTACTAGATCAATATTGTTCTTATTTATAGTATCTAGCTTTCTATTATCCCAATCAATTCATCCTTCTTTTGGAGCCACCAGCACAAGTCCAACATGCGTCGATACGACCATTTCAGGCATTTCTGCTAGTGGAAGCAACCTAATTTTCCTTCCAAAATACGTAATCGACAATAACTTCAATACTCTTTGGTCAAACTATGGTAAAGGTTCTTGGATACAGATGGATTTAGGTTCAAGTAAAAACATTTGCAGTGTGAACATTGCGTGGTATAAAGGCAATGAGAGGCAGAATAATTTTGTTATCTCTACTTCGAAAGACGGAAATATATTTACAAAAGTATTAGAGAAAAAGAGTAGTGGCAATACGCTAAACCTTGAAAAATACGTTCTTACTAATACGCTTGCACGATATGTAAAGATAACTGTAAATGGTAACACTCAAAACGATTATGCAAGTATAACTGAAATTAAGATAAGCATACAAAATACTATTCCTATACCACCACCGCCACCATCAACAGGAGGAGGAGATGGTACTGGTGGCGGTGACGGAGTAAAGATGATTTATCCGACACTATCTCCAGGAGAAACATGGTTCTTCAATCCTACAAATCCTGACGATGGTCAGTTTGATAGAAACGGTGCTGAAATCACAAAAAATGCTGATGGTAGCTGGCATCTTAAGCCAGGAACTACAAGAATGTTAGCTTTCACAAAAAGTTCAGGATTACCTTCTGACGAGGTCAGGTCAAGTCTACCAACATATGATTATTCAAGATTGTCTCAGATCGGACACTTTTATAAACCGACAGACTGGAAGAATGTTGAAATAACAATTTACGTCAAGGTCCTGTCTGCTTCTGGTGGCGGAGACGAAATTTCACTGGTTTCTAGAAGTGCTAGACACAGTACAAACGTACATGAAGGATGTGGTGGTTCATCATATCACAATAACATTGATTTTACTAATGGAAAATTCAAATTCAAAAAAGAGATGTGGCATGTAAATTATGACATAAAATCATATTCTGGAATAACAATTGGTTCTACCATGGACAAATGGATTGGCTTTAAGGGAATTGTATATAATATGCCCGATGGTAGTGTTAAACTTGAATCATATATTGATAAAGATAATAACAATAATTGGCAAAAAGCTACAGAGCTTGTAGATAAAGGAAACTGGGGAGATGACATGACGCATTGCAATGCCAGAACACAGGGTGCAGCAATAACATGGGGGTCTCCTATGATAATATTCAAGTCAAATGGAGTGACGTATGATTTTAAGAAGTTTTCGGTAAGACAAATTGTTCCTCCAATTTGAAACAATGAATCTATTGTCAAGACATACATGATTCGAATAGATGATATATCTCCAAATGGTAAACTCTTTTTTATGTTATACCTTTTGAGAAGAGTAAAGTATCAATCCAATACTGTGAAAAATTATGGGTTTATTTGTCCGGCAAGAGCTATATAAGTATCAGAACTCATGAGCAAGAATCGAAAAAGACAATTAAAATAGCAATTAATTATCAAGAGTTAAAATACGTGAAAAACAACCTGGATGAAATTCATGAATCTTGATCGCTTATTGAAGTGATCGCTTGTGAGTAATGCCTAGGCGGGATTAATTTAATATATAAATTTGACGTGATGTATGTCAATGAGTGGCATGAGAAATATAGATGCTAGGAACATAGGCTTAAGGAATATTGTTGTCGCAGATACCAGGATATGTTCAATAAACGGTGAACGTGGTGAGCTAATTTATCGTGGCTATGATATATTAGACCTAGTGACCCATTCAACTTTTGAAGAAACCGCATATCTTTTACTCTTTGGAGATCTACCAACAAAAGAAGAATTGTCAGATTTTACTTTAGATTTGAAGGAAAATAGAGAAATTCCCGATGCTTTGTTCCAAAATTTGAAAAACAGACCAATCACAGCTTCTCCAATGGATGTGCTTCAGTCGTGTATTTCCCAGTTACCTGATTATGATTTAGATATACAAGATGATTCAAGGGAAATGAATGTTAAAAGAGCCAAGATGTTGATTTCAAAGATTCCAACTATCGTTGCAGTATGGGATAGAATCAGAAGTGGCAAGGATATTATTAGACCGTCGAAAGAAATGACAAATGCAGAAAATTTCTGGTACATGCTTTTTGGTACAAGACCAAAACATGAAGATGCAAAAATATTTGATATCTGTTTGATACTTCATGCAGAACATAGTTTTAATGCTTCGACATTTGCGGCAAGAGAGATAGCATCAACAAAGGCTCATATATATGCGTCTATAACGGGCGCCATTGCAGCACTGTCCGGGTCATTACATGGGGGTGCGAACACCCAAGTTATGAAAATGCTTCTTGACATTGGAAAAATAGAAAAGGTTGACAAATTGGTTGTTGGGAAACTAGAACATGGTGACAAAATTATGGGTATGGGACATGCAGTGTATAAAACTACAGATCCTAGAGCAGAAGTACTATATCGATTATCAAAAACGGTGAACAAGGAACGACAGACTCCATGGTTTGATATCACAGAACAAGTTGAAAAGATGACCAAAAAATATTTACTCGAATCTAGAAAACAATCCATATATCCGAACGTGGACCTGTATAGTGCATCACTTTATTATAGCCTAGGCATTCCGATGGATCTATTCACGCCTATTTTTGCCATTGCTAGAATTGCTGGTTGGACATCTCACGTGATAGAAGAAAAATTTGCCGAGGCTGCACCAAAACCAGCATTGTATCGACCTAAGGCTGAATATGTAGGAAGATATTGCGGACCATTGGGCTGTGAATACAATCCAATAGATAAGCGAATCACAAAACTTGCAAATGGTTAGTAACTTCAGATATCACTAAATTTTTTCTCTAAGTGTTCTTACACTTGCTGGTAAATAAATTATGATTTAGACAATGCTTTAAATTGAGAAAATTTATCTCACT
>JAATVM010000084.1 GCA_014523495.1 Nitrososphaerales archaeon TH1920 | reverse complement strand
TGTTTTATAATCTCATCCTGATTGTCCAGGATCTTGGTCTCCAATGGAATATTTCCGTCTTGTAGTTCCTTTAGTCTCTCATCAGCTGGAATAGCCTTACTCCCTAGAGTATCGAATATCTGCTGTCCATGTTCTACAACTTGAGTTATATCGCTATGAATAAGCTCTGATGCTACCTCTTCTCTTCTATCTTGAACCAATGGAGCAAGATATTCTTCTTCACTAATCATGAAGTTGCTCTTGACACCATCTAGATGTCTAAGCTCATGAACAAGATTCAAAAGCCCCTTGCAGTACTCAAAGTTATCATGGGTGATTTCAGTGATGTATCTCAGCTTCACACCCCTCCTCTTAGCGTCTAGAAACGCCTTTTTAATTGGTTTTAGGGATAGGGCAAGTGACGGTCTAGTATAACTCATACATGTATCAATTCTCTTGCCTGCTCTGTAGAAAATCCCTGTTTCAGTATCTATAACATTCTGCTTACCAAAGATAACTCGTGTAATTGGGTTCTTGAGATTGCTATTTACCTCTTTAGTTTTCAACGGGCTCACTATTCTCCATCAATACGGCGTTTTGCGTGTTGTTTGATAGTATCTATCAACACACTAGGGTTTACGGGCTTGACAATGAATTGGTTTGCCTCTACGTCGGGCATTAATGTAGTGATTTCTTCAGCAATATCCAGGGCAGTTACAAAAATTATTTGAATAGTTGGATCAATACTCTTTAATTGTTGATAGAATTCAAATCCATTTAGCTGTGACATCCGTATGTCCGTAATTACCAGGTCATAATGACAATTATTTGATTCGATAAAGTGCTCCAAGGCCTTTTCAGGGTTAGTAAATGAGTTGACAACCATACCTGCTGATTTTATATACTGTGTAAATAGAAACGAAATGGATGGATCATCATCTACTAGCATAATGGTCAGTGGTTTATGGATGATACTAATTTTGTCCATATAAGCCTTGCTCATCTTCAAGATTGTATTTTTTATAGGCTTTCTACTTTCGGTTTGTCGAAGTAGGTAAATAGGATATGTATACCTGCTTGTTTTCCAAGCCATTTTTTTTAATTCTTGAAAGTAGTAACTATTTGCAAGACTGGAAAAGGAATTTACAATCCTCCACAAGTCACCTCCTATGACTATACCATTTGCTGGTGCGTTTTTGTTCATCTTGGAACAAAAGTTCAATGTTGGTCCAAAGAGATCGTAGGAAGCACTAGTTTCTCCAGACATGGCGACTTCCAACCTGCCATAATCTGCGCTAATTCTATAGGAGATCTCTGGAAGCACTTCTTTATGGAGTTTAGTGTTTATTATAGGCCGGGATGATACTAAATTAAGTAAACACTCTATTGCATCTCTGAATGATTTAACATTTTCTACGCTTGAGGTTTCTGGAAAGAAGAATATGACACCATCACCAACAGTTTTTAATATTCTCCCATTGTGATTCTTCACAATATCAGCAACTTCATTGATAAAGACTGCATAGAAAATCTCTATTTTCTTGCGGTTATATAGTTTTGAAGTGATTTGTGTAGATCCAACTATATCTACAACCGAAACGCAATAACTCTCTGACTTGTTGGAAAAATTGACTTCATTTTTTTTCAAATTCTGTCTTGGTAGTTTTTCTTCATCTCCTCCTTTTATAATATTGAAATGGCTTAGAGGAGACATACTGGTGACTAATCTCTTACCACTATTTAGCTCCTCACTCAATACCATGAATAGCTATTAGGCAATCTAAGATATAGTTGATAGTGAGTCAAGAAGCTTATTACTATACAAATTAGCTTATAATTCTAATTCAGATATAGATTTCTATTTCATAATTCGCGGTTAAAATCTTTGACAATTTCGAATTTTAACAGAATTCGAGTCGCTTGGTCCACTTTATTAGTCTTAAACGTGAGTGTAATGAACTTTTATGAGAGATTGTAGACCGGCGGTGATAATCTCACTTCTATAGCACTCAATATGTTATCTATGCCACTATTTGTAATAAGGGATGGAATCCTTATCTTTGTTTCTGCAGGCAGTAAAGAATTTATGAATTCTAAAATGGTACTTCGCTGTCCTATATCGCTTTCTTCCCTGCACTTGTCAACTAAGCTAATTAAATATCTGGTATTCTGTGTCATTATAATCATTATGTCATGGACGTCATAGACTTAAGAACGTTTAGACATGTTCCATCTTTATTCAAATCATTTCCATAACTACATAGGTGCAATTATACGATGTCAATAGTCAAGTATTAAGGATATACGACTTCAATTTTATGCTGTTGAAGGAAGTAGGATCTTGTACTTGATCTCTTCAGATAGTATATAGTTATGAAACTTGAAATTTTGTCATAACTCCAGTATCTTCCTTCTGCGTCATCTAGATAATAAAATGACGCTACAATACCGACAACCAGTAAAATAATTGTTAGACTCCAATGTTATTACAACATTATTGTGCGACTAAATCAACTTAGAAATTCCTTTTTCCCTAAAGTTTCAGTTATCTTTCTCTACACAATCAATGAAAATTACGAGAAAGTCTAAGCCACTTGTAAAATGCGATTCTCGTCTTTGTCATACGTCAAATATAAACACAAAGGATGATATATCATGATGTGCATACATTCATTGTTTATTATTAAATTTCAAGGTGTAAGAATATGAAAATATTGATGATCTCAACAGAGTACCCCCCTATGCAAGGTGGCGTTGGCCGCTACTCTAAGAAGTTGGTCGATTCCTTGAAAAGTGAAGGTGTGCAAGTTTCTGTAGCATGCAACGAGGATGGAAACGGGGAGTTTAAGGGCATTTCGCCAGATAACGATGATAATTCTAAAGTCCTTTTAAAAATAGTTAAAGAAATTCAACCAGACGTAGTCCATGTGCAATATGAGCATGGCTTGTATGGAATCTATTTAGATCCAATAAATCCTGGAAAAACACACACAAATATAGAATCTTTTTACCATGAGTGCAATGTTCCAGTAGTCACTACTTTCCATTCGGCTTATACTTTTAGTCAGTGGATGAGATTGGTAGTTCCTTTAAATCATAGCAAGTTTGGGCGCGTAGGTACTTTCCTTAGAATGGCGTACGACTACTGGACTCATCTTGTAAATTATGGTTCATTTAATTCGCTAAATAGACGAAAGATAGGTCCCAATAAAGCTGGAGTCGTCTTTTCTAAATATCTAGCGAATATTATTCCAGGAAGTTCTTTGATATATCATGGCGCAGAACCCAGCATTTCACCTCCACTTGATAGAAAGGAAGCAAGAAAGATGTTTTTACTTCCTGAAGATACCAACATTGCACTTGCCGTAGGTTTTATGACTGCAACCAAGGGATGGGATGTAATTGGAAAGATGAAGGTACCCAAGGGCTGGAAAGTTGTAATAAACACCTCAAGAAACCATTACAATAGAGAAAGACTAAAAGGTAAATTTGAAAATCCAGGTGTGATTAACCTGAACAGGGGATTTCTTAGTGACAGCGACTTGTCATTGCTCTTCTATTGTGCCGATGCTCTTATCCTCCCTTACAAGGTAGCTTCTGGTTCAGGTACTATGTTCGATGGATTAGCTCATGGACTTCCTTTCATTTCAAGCAAGATAGAATTTTTCAAGGAGTTTTCCGATATGGGGCTGGGTATTTCAGTAGACCGTAATCCAGTTGAATTCTCAAAAGCTCTTCTAAAACTTAAAGTGGATTATAAGAGATACAAAGATTCGGTGATGAACTTTAGAAAGAATCTACTCTGGAAAGAAGTTGCCAATAAGCATATCTTACTCTATAACTCGATTATTAACCGTCCTACTTCTCCTCTCATAAGAAAAATCATTACATAGTTCTAGTCGATTCTTTGAATAACATTTATAGCATAGTAGAACTTGCTAATTATGATTTCAGAACCTAATGCTTCAATTAGAGAGGGCGAAGGTAAATCCAATATTAGTTCCTGATGAATCTAATTGGTGGGAATCAAAGGCAGTTTTCAATTGCTCAGTTCTTAACGATGGTAAGACTATTCATATGCTTTATAGAGCAATTGGTGAATACGAAGATTATGTTTCTAGGATTGGTTACGCATCAAGTAATGATGGTCTTTCATTTAGTAGAAGAAAGGAAGTAGCAATATATCCAGAGCTGGGCTATGAAAGGTATGGTATTGAAGATCCTCGCTTAATGACTATTGAAGAAAAAACATATGTAACATATGTGGTGCTTTCCAATTATGTTAAAAATAATCCATCAATATCTACTGCTCTTGCTATGACAGACGATTTTTCTCACTATGAAAGACTTGGCATAATAACTATACCTGGTTCCGAAGATAAAGACGTTGTACTATTTCCCAAATTTAATGGAGAAAGTGGATTTCAAAGATACATGATGCTACACAGACCAAGTAACTGGGTAGGACCACAGTATAATACAGAAAGACCAAGTATATGGATTGCAGAAGGTGATTCAGTCACCAATTTCGAAAAGCATTTACCTCTCGTCAAACCAGAACAAAGTTGGGAGGCACTAAAGATAGGAGTAGGTGTTTCTCCCATTAAGACAAAAAAGGGTTGGCTTGTAATATACCATGGAGTGAGCACAGACCATGTTTACAGTGCTGGAGCCTTTCTACTTGATTTAAAGGAACCCCATAAAATTCTAGGAAGGACTAAAAGGCCTTTACTAAGTCCCGAAGAGGATTATGAGATTAAAGGCGATGTTAATAATGTCGTCTTTCCAACAGGAGCTTGTATTTTGGATAATAAATTATTTGTATACTATGGTGCTGCAGATAAGGTGTGCTGTGTTGCCACAGTTGATTTACAGGATATATTAGATTATTTATTATCACCTGCATGTTCGATCTGACTTAAAGGAATCAAGACGTAAGTCCTAATGTTCTACCTGTCTGATTTTCTTAATCGTTTTGCTTTTCTTTCTTCTAAAAAGAGTTCCAACGTCCCATACTTTGATATCAAAATTCTGACCTTGTGGAGATTGCCAAGTTAGACCTTAGGATACTAGAGGTAACAAAAAATGTGCATTTTCTCCTTTCCCTTCTGAAAAATGGTATAACGTTCCTTATGATAGTACTGAGTGTCGAAATATCATTGTAAAGATTTAATATCAAATGGTTTCTGTAAAGAATTTAACATGTATAACATCTTTTTAATATACTTCTCCTTTGAGGGAACCATGACTAACTGTCTTTGATAATATTCAATCAAGTGCTCAATCAGGCAAATAGATTCTTGTTCGTTTTCTCCTGATGATAAACGAGTTAGGATCATCGCATACCAGTACTGTACTAACGCATCTTCACCATAGTTTGATACCAGATCTATTATATACGAAAAATTAGAATGACATTTTCTACATAAGCCATCGTGTACATTTACGTATTTTTTTTCAACCATGTGACCACACTTTGCTTTTATCACAGTATTTGATAAAAAGTATTGTAACAAGGACATATTAATGCTCTGGTAGTTTAACCTCCTGAAGAATTGAAGAAAACATTGTTTTTGTGATTGATATTTCATTTAATTTGTCAGTTCAGCCAATATGATTTATCCACGTCCGTCGGTATCCACAACACTATCGCTTCCAAAGCAAGAGTCTTGGAAAGTAATGAGTGCTATGCCATCAGTGGGGTCAGTGGTTTGTAAATCTTTGTGACATAATTTTTAGAGCTAACTGCTCTTAAATCACCTCAAATCCAATTACCATGTTTAAGCACTAGATAACATAAATCTGAATAGTATTAGTCATTGCAAAATTGCAGTGTAAAACGTATAAATCGGTAAGAGAAGATGATATTATGAAAATTGGAATACTGGGATCCGGAGATGTAGGACGGAAACTCGCTGATGGTTTTATTGAGCTTGGGCACCAGGTTAAAATAGGATCACGTGATCCGCGTCAAAGTAAACTAACTGAATGGATAGACAAACACGATAAGGAAAAAGCATCATCAGGAACATTTGCTGACACGGCAAGTTTTGGTGAACTAGTTGTGTTAGCAACTTTGTGGACAGGAACTGCTGATGCAATACGACTGGCAGATTCTAGAAATTTTGCCAGTAAGATAGTTATTGACGTAACTAATCCATTAGACTTTTCTAATGGCATGCCACCAAGATTAGCATTAGGCCATACTGATTCTGCTGGAGAGACCGTTCAACGCATGTTGCCTGATTCCAAAGTCGTAAAAACTTTTAACATTGTAGGAAATCCTCATATGATACATCCGGATTTCCCTGGTGGCAAACCTACAATGTTTATATGTGGAAATGATGACGAAGCAAAAAAGATGGTAACAGATGATATACTTACAAGGTTTGGCTGGGAAACGATTGACATTGGAGGGATAGAAGGTTCTAGACTTCTAGAACCACTTGCACTTCTGTGGATAACGCACTACTTCAGAACCGGCAATGGAAATCATGCCTTTAAACTATTACACAAATGAGAGATCTAGAATACAGATTATCACTTAACAGTAATTGTCTGGATCATCCCATTCTATTGATCTGATATCAGCTGTTTATTTGCAACCGTTACCAGTGTTCTTCCAATGGTATAAAAATCAAACTACTGATAAGAAGAATTCCTACGATCATTCCTATTGTACAGATATTTGATTTTACGTATTCTAATACTTTCATATGACTAATATCGCATAGGCCCTATTACTATTATTGTCATCATTCAAGCTGAGAACTCATACCAGATTTTGATTTCTATACATCATGTTAGAAGACGATGTAAATTTTTATATTGTCTAGATACGAATTTATCAATTCAATTCTTTCGTTATTATCCCTAGCGTTATGTATCCTTGTACAACACTTCCAACAATGTCGGGGTAATAAGTCACGTTTGCAGTTGAGACCGAGTGCAGTACGATTAGCGACTAAAAGACAATACTTTGCAACTTGAATACTTGAAGACCGCCGAATTACTGTCATTTGATGAAATATTCTTTCAAAACATTGAGCTAAAAGTATTCTGTGATTTTACTATTTTTACTCTCCCTAACATAGCTTGATATCTGTCTTCGGTAAGACATTACACCATCTATATTTGTAAGGTGGCGCAGGAATTCAATTTCTTCTTTTAGGAATCCAGCATTAGAATTATACATTTGGCTAAAGACAATTTTTTGATTTATACGTTCTAAACTGGAAAGCCTACGATATATTTTATCAACTCCTATATGAATGCCATTATCATTTAGGGTCTCTGCGAATCTTCTTTTTGGTAAATTGAACATTCCGGTATCTATTACCCTGTCAAATACAGATAAGACTCTAAAATAATTCTCTCTCCCCGTGTAGCCTATTACAGTTGCAGGAAGCAATCGCAGGAGCTTTAGAGAAGCTCTGTTGATGTGTTTTTCATCAAGAACAAGTATAGATCTTCCAAAAGTGAGAATTGCATTGAGAATTTGATTTGGCAAACGTGCATCTAAAGTATCGCAATTTGATTTAAGTTCTACCGGATAAAAAGTTATAGAATCTATGCAACATTTTTCACTTTTCGCAATCTCTAGTAGCTGGCCTGTTCGCATGAGAATTTTATCATAAATGTTGTCTTTGTCGAAGTTTTCACGGTCTTTGCTGCATCTACGCAAAGTAGCTATTACTAGGTCAAACTGACCAAAGTAGCCTTCATTTTTTATCCTTATTTCATTATCAGGATTTGAAATAGATACAGTACGATTCTTAAGGTTTATGATATGTCCTGATTCCAACGAACTTACAAATAAGTCCTTCAGCTTCATTTCATTCATTAATTTACTACCCAGTAGTACAATTTATTGAAGCTAAAATATGTATGTGGTTGGACAATAATATTTGCCCTCTGAGTTACAGTACATTGAGTATCTGATTGAATAATTTACTACATGCTCCGATATTCTAGCATAGTCTTTTGATTTGCCATATGGTAACTACGTCGTTGTCTGACTTTTCATCCCTCGAGGAATTCGTGTTGTTAACATGAAGACTTAGGAATATTCCAAAATTAGATTACTAAAATAGGATCTTTTTCTGATTCCGATACGATTTTATCTCATTACCTCAATTAAGAAAAACTACAGCTAGTCCTTAACTAGTACTTTGTAATTTAGGTACTGTAGTCTTACGCGTATTTCGCAAAACGACTAATAATCCTGCTAAAAAGATAACCTTTGCTATGATTATTATTGCATATATGATTTCTGGATCTGTCAAATAATACGATTAATTATTATCAGAAAATAAAGTTTTCAACCTGAAATATTTTCATTCAAATTTGCAGAATCTTGGACAACAGTTAGACAGGAAGGATCTGAAGAGGGCTTTAAAGATGAACTTCAAGAAATGATGAGATCTTATCTTAGAATTAAATTTAAGCAAGATATCTATTTCATCAAAAAGAACAGATGGAGACCAAAAACTTAGTCCGAATGACCATCATGACCATCATGACAATGATACAGAAAGTTCTATCCCATTTTATAGTCAATCATTAGAAATTGTTATTATCCTTCCGTTTCTTTTCATCACGTCTTAAATTCAGATATAATCATGTCAAATTTCTTTAATTACTACGGTATAATTTTGTAATTTTTACATAAAATATCCACTTCCATACGAATCTACAAAGCTTTTATGTTAGATTATATAAATAATTTAATGTTTAAATATGTGAACCACGAAATATATTATGTCCTGTTGGGGAATAGCGAGAAATCAAAAGTCCTTCCTAGACTGTAAGGTCTAGGAAACAACAGAACATGCTTACCTATCACTTTTTATCAGACTTTTCACACTTAAATTCAAATATTCTTTTTGTTCAAGCACTTAAGTTTTCTTCAATTATTACATGATTTCTTTTCGCACTAAAAAACTATGTTCGCGTAAGGAAGTTCATATCTGCTTGGTTCTAATAGGGGAATCGTTCTGCTAAGAACTAATTATGGTTTATTAGAATACAGTTACTTTATGTAACATCGAAATAATCATGCTATCCTCATGTAAAGTTTTGAATCCGTCGGGAGTCAAATTGCTAACAATTCGGATCCAGGGCAGGGGATATGATTGGCCTTTGTGCAATGTCCTTATAGCGCCAATCTGAATACTTCTCGAATATCCTCATAACTTGTTTGGTCCTTATACCATGGTCATTTGACATATCCAGCGCTGATAAGTTTGGTGTCTCCATCTATTACCTGTCCAACTCCAGGTGCGTGCAAATTTTCCTCTGCTGTTGTTGCTGGCTCAAGGTCGCTGGTTTCTTTCATGTGAATTACCCCATTGAAACTGTCAAAAGGAACTTTTACTGTTTCGTTCACACCTACTATTTCAGATTTATCCATTGCAACATCGGGAGCAATTTCTTGGTAGTATTTTGACCCCAATAAAATTATTCCAGGCATTATCAGACCAGCCCTAGCATTGTTGGAGCCATGAAGCCATGATCCTTCGTGATCTACTACTTTACCATTTTCATAATTGTCAACATCCTCCCCAAGATAAAATACACTATTGTTCTCCTTGCATATTGCAAAGTAATCATGGGTTATCTCTTTTAGGTCACCAGTTTTGCTGTTAACAGTCTTTTCTTCTACTACCCTTGCAATTATCCCATCTCCGACAACTTTGGTCTGGTCGAGTACCGTACTAGTTACATTAAGAGGCTCATTATCTTCTACGCCTTTAAACACAAGCTGATAACCCGGTTGCAAGATGAAGTAGGGATTAGTTCCAGTGGAAGAAAAAGTACAGTTTTCAAGATTGAAAGACAAGGTATAATTTTTATCAGGTGAAGTTTTTGATGCTGCACTTGCAGAGTTAATATTCATACCTGTTAATTGTAGTTTAGACAATTCCAGACCAGAAACAAATAACAGTCCGCCAATCAATAAGGTAATTGTCCATAAAGCTAAAACTAATTTTGTTTCCATAACATGGAAAGTAAATTAAATGATTAATAACAAATTTGATACAGCAATATCAATGAGTTGAAAGTACTAAGAGGAGAATCTATTAATCACTTACACTCTTGTACCACTCTAAAATTTCTACAATTTACTAT
>JAATVM010000083.1 GCA_014523495.1 Nitrososphaerales archaeon TH1920 | reverse complement strand
TAAGTACACATATTAGAAACGATAACATTTCTACAGTAGATACAAGAAATTAATTTCAATTTTAGCATATTTATAATATAATCATTGGTATTAGGAACAAAGACATCCCTAACAGCCCAAGACCAAACTTTGCATCAGCTTGAGAATAATTAGCAAGCCTGATGGATGATCGTCTGAAGCGCCAGTTATTACGCCAGGACCTAATGACTTTAAGATTTGAGATAGACATTGTAAACGAAATTTCTTGAATGATGAGTTTGAATTTATTTTTCTTTTTTCCATCAATTCAAGAACGATTTACTATATCATGACCATGACATGTATTTAATGTATTTAGTATTTTGTTACAAATTTCTCAATCTGTCTATGAAGCTAGTTAGAAATGTTTACTATGTCAAATATTTTTTAAGTACGAATATTATTATTTAACGTTATAATATTAGCCGTTTGACCTATAATCTAGATCCTTTATGATTTTATTTGTATCGTTCCAATTATTTAATTTTGTATTATTCCAATCTTCGGAATGAATTACTTTAGAAAGTATCGTTCTTCTAAGCCAACCAACTCTTTCTAAATCAGGTCTATCTTCAAATTTATTTACATATCCAAGACAAAGGTATGCTATTGGTTTAACATGATTGGGTATCCCTAATATCTTGCGTAAATCTTCAATTGACAGTATGCTTACCCAACCTACTCCTATTCCTTCAGCCCTAGCTGCTAACCATAGGTTTTGAATAGCACAACAAACACTATATTCACCTGTTTCTGGTATTGAGGTCCTTCCTAAAATAAAAGGTCCAAACCTTTCAGGATTGTATGTTACACATATATTAATATCAGATTCTAGAATCCCCTCCAATTTCAATTTAGTATATTTATCCTGTCTATCTAAATCGTTATCAAGTAAAGAAATAGATCTTTCTCGTTCATCAATAAATGAATTCTTAACTTTTATTTTTGTATCTTTTTTCTTTATTAAAATAAAGTCCCAAGGTTGTGAGAAGCCAACCGATGGTGCATGATGGGCTGCATTTAGAATTTTTACAAGTACATTATCTGGAATTTTTTTGCCAATAAAATGAGATCTAATATCTCGCCTGGAGAAGACGGCTTTATATAGACCCTCTTTTTCAGTGATTGTAAAATCAAGATCGGTAGACATCTTCCTATTATCAGATTGTGGTCGTGATTATATGTTTTATTGTAATATCAATATCCCGCGATAGATATGTAATAAAAATATTATCATGAGACAACATTCATCATTACCTTATTAACAAAATTCCACATGGTGAGTGATGCACAATTTTGCTTGATACACTGCCTAGTATTAACTCCTTAAACTTTCCCAATCCTCGACTTCCCATGATTACAATGTCATATTTCTCTTTTTTACTAAAATCCAAAATTATAGAAGCAGGATTACCCTGAAGTAGAATGGTGTTGATAGTTATCCCTTTTTGTTTAGCTATCTCTAAACATTTCGAAAGTATGTCTTGATTTTCTTTTTTGTAGTTTTCCAGCAATTCACTTAGCAGTTTTTGTGATTCAATATGTGTAATCGGGACTTGTTCCATTACATGAAGTACAGTGATATTTGAACCTAATTTTTCTGAAAGAAATAATGCTGCATCTAAAGCTCTGTAAGAATTTTCCGATCCGTCAACAGGTACTAGTATTTTTGCAAACAATTAGCATTATTAATTTACCACTGTTTAATATACATAACATCTATTTGCCATTATGATATCAATTTCACTATTAAACTATTTTTACTATAAATTGGTAAAATAACTATAGGTAATAAAAAAAGAGATTAAAAAATCTCTCGTTACTTAGATGCTAATAGCCGTAGTCATCATCTTCAAAGCAATGGAGTATTTCATAATCTGCTAGATTATTTGAAAGATCCTGTCTTGCCTCTATACACTCTTGTGTTTCAGTATCTTCTAGTTTAAAAATTTTGGAATCTTGGAATTCGCCCCAGTTCATGTCATCATCATTGTCCCTACCTTCATCTATATCATCTACAAGTTCCTCCATAGTATCATCGTCTTTCCAAATATCTTTAGCAGCATATACTTGGCTATTGGCTGCAAGGATCGATACTCCAAGCGTAAGAGTCAACAATCCCAATAGTAGAGCTGTATTTACTGGTTGTTTCTTGTTCATTGCTTCTAGGTCAAATTCATCATAAATAAATTAATAGTTTATAATAATTTTATATAATAATCTTGCTTCATATAAATAACTACTAAATATATGTTATTTACTCTATTTTTTCGAAAATTTACCTTTATTTGTTGAAATATTATCTAGCCTAATTCAGTCTATCCATAGATTATTATATTTATCCGTAGAAATTTTAAACTTAATCAACTATGAATCGATATATTATTTAGATTTTCTATGTGTTTTCGGTCAATAAAATTATACATCAAGTAAAAAATATTAAACAAAGATAATGCTTTGGAATTAAATTGTTTGGTGTTTATTTTCATGTTCTTATTTTTATATATTCATAAGCATCTGTTGAATTTTCAAATGCGTACTGTATTTTTTGAAATTGTTCTCTAAATTTAGAAACATCCATACCCACTCTTGCACTATCTGATTTGTCTATTACTACTTGTTTGATGAATAATGCAATCTCTTTCATCTCACCTTCTCTCATTCCTAATCTAGTTACTTCAGGTACTCCTATCCTTATTCCACTTGGATGCATATAATGTTTACCAGATTTGATATCGCCTGGCAATAGTTGTCTGTTAAGTATAATGTTTGCTTTCTCTAATTCTTTTTCAATAGTTCCACCATCCCCAAACTTGGAAACATCTACAGCTAGTTGATGTGATTCGGTATATCCACGTTTTTCTCCCAAAACTGTAAAACCGAAATTTGCAAGTGATTCAGCAAGGGTTTTTGCATTCCTTATTACTTGCTTTGCATATTGCTTCCCAAATTCCAATGACTCTGCCAAAGCTATAGCTTTACCTGCTACATGATGAAGATGATGACTACTTGTATTTCCGGGAAAAATAGCTTTTTTAATGCTATCTGCATATTTATCTAATGAGACGATAATTCCTCCTTGTGGACCCCAGAGAGTCTTGTGAGAGCTCATAGTCATAGAATCTGAGCCTTCTCTAATCGGATCTTGAAATTCTCCTCCTGCTATTAATCCTGCTACATGTGCTCCGTCATAATTAACGTAAATATTATTATCATGCATAAAACTTGCCAATTCTTTGACTGGGTGAGGAAAAAGAAACAGACTCCCTCCAAACATTGCAATCGCAGGTTTCTTGCCGTTTGCAATCATTTCAGTGATCTTTTTCTTAGTAGCGTCCACATCGATTGTCATATCTTCCTTTGAGAATGGATAATGTTCTATATTGAGTCCATGTACTAGACCTGCCGTACCAGAATGTTCCTTTTTCCCATGAGAAATGTGTCCTCCACTAGGAATGGATGCAGCTAGCATATAGTCTCCGGGATTAGAAAAAGCAGAATATATTGCAAGATTTGCAACAACACCTGAAGTAGCCCTGCAATCAGCAAATTCAGATTTGAATACTTTTTTTGCTAATTCATTACATATTATTTCTACTTCATCAATGTAAATACATCCAGCATAGACCCTTTCACCAGGCCAACCTTCTGCGTATCTATTTCCAAAGTCTGATACTATAGCTTCTCTTACGGCAGGACTTGGAATATTTTCACTGGCAATCAAAGGAATGGACGATTTAAACCATTTGTGATGTTTTTCAATAAGATCAAATACCTTATAATACGATTCTTTAGCGTTCATTATGATATTTATGGTGACTTTAAATTCCTAATTTAAAATATTGCTTGTTGCATGTCATTGAGAATATTTTTGCAGATTTAAGGTGCCCTAATGGTTATGATATTTCATTCTCATTTCACAACTTTTAATTTACTCTACATTGGACTCATATTGATGGATAAAAACGATCTAAAATGTGTCTTGTGTGGTAACAAGTTAACTTTTAAATACACATCAATGGATCAATGGAAAATTTCAGGATATATTTGTGGGATTTGTTATGATAAGAAGTTAATGGAATTTTATATTTCTCCTGATCGTAAGGATATCGTAAAGAGATGATATTATCTAATAATTTGTTGGTAGATAATAATTAGTCGAATGT
>JAATVM010000082.1 GCA_014523495.1 Nitrososphaerales archaeon TH1920 | reverse complement strand
TATCAGCAGCAGTATTATCAGCAGCAGTATTATCAGCAGCAGTATTATCAGCAGCAGTATTATCAGCAGCAGTATTATCAGCAGCAGTATTATCTTCATCCAAACCTATCCATCCGTATCCTTTAACTTCTAATTCTTCAGATAGCTCCTTTCCCCCAGACTTTATAATCTGTCCTTTTGACATGACATGTACCTGATCAAGTTTTGATAAATACCTTAGAATTCTTGCATAATGCGTGATAATTAATACACCTGCTCCTGTTGATATTAGAATGTTTATGGCTTCTGCAACTGCTTGGATTGCATCAATATCCAATCCAGAATCCGGTTCATCAAGTATAGCAATCATTGGCTTCAGTACAAGCATTTGCATAACTTCAGATCTTTTTTTCTCTCCTCCGGAAAAGCCTTCATTCAGGTATCTGCTTAAAAATGTTGATTGAAGACCAACACTATCTAGATTCTTTTTTAGATACTCATGAAATTCCTTTACAGTTAAAAATACTTCTCTGTTTTCCTGTTTTCCACTTAGACTTTTATTCAATATATTGTACGCGTTCCTCAAAAAATGACTATAGCCTACCCCGGGAATTTCTGTAGGATATTGAAAACCTAAGAATAGGCCTTTCTTAGCTCTTTCCTCTGTACTCAACTCAAGTATATTCTCGCCATCAACCAAAATTCTTCCGGATGTCACAGAATACTTTGGATGACCCATGATAACGTTTGCTAAAGTGCTTTTACCAGAACCATTTGGACCCATTATAGCATGAACCTGACCTCTATCTATTTCTAAGCAAAGATCATTTAGAATTTCTTTACCGCTTATGTTGGCTGACAAATTATGAACTTCTAAAAAAACCACATTTCTTCTGTTTCTCAAACATAATATAAATATTAAGTTACTTTGTTCAAAATTTAAATTATTCACCTTATATTTTATACCAATTTGTCAAGGGGCTTGTTCATTGGTAGGTTTCAACCGTTCCATCTGGGTCATATTGCAGCAATTAATTTTGCCTTCTCAAATATTGATGAACTAGTAATTATTGTTGGTAGTTCTCAGGCAAGTCACGAGCCAGAGAATCCATTTACTGCTGGAGAAAGAATATCTATGATAAAAGAATCACTAAATGCTGATCCCAAAATAGATTGCAAAAAAACTTTGATAATTCCGATTCCTGATACAAACGTCCATTCTATGTGGACTCATAATGTCGATATGTTAGTACCACGGTATGATGCTGTTTTTACAAATAATGAATTTACAGGTTTCCTTTTCACTCAAAGAAATATTACTGTAATGGAACCAGAACTACTTCACCGTAATGATTTATCAGGAACCGAAATTAGAAGGAGAATGATAAAAAATATCAAGTGGACGCACCTTGTTACTGAACAGACATTAAAGGTAATTAAAAGAATCAATGGAGTAGAACGTGTGAAAAAAATATCAAATCTATCAAATCATCAAAAAATCTGAAATTGTAAACATTAAATTCAGTGAAGTTTGCAAAC
The DNA here is from genome assembly GCA_014523495.1 of Nitrososphaerales archaeon TH1920. GTDB lineage: Archaea > Thermoproteota > Nitrososphaeria > Nitrososphaerales > Nitrososphaeraceae > TA-21. Next base: position 9,942 of record JAATVM010000082.1, on the reverse strand, counting down.
GCGCATCATGGATATTAATAAATAATTGAAAAACAAGAACAAAAATAATTGAAGGTGCATTCATTATCAAAGAGAGAAATACATGACATAACAAACTCCGTTAATAAAACTTGGCCAACAAATTCCTTCACCGGGATAAAGAATTTGCAAGCCTACGTCATAGATTCAGATAAACGTCTTCTCGTAGGAGACAAAATTATAGCAGTCCAATTAGCACCTGATCTCATAATCCCACATCTTACACAACATGAATTATTAAATCACTTTGCATCAGTGGAAGTCGATATGAACGCAGTGAAATTTGTATGCAACGGCGCCAATATCATGAGGCCTGGAATCACTGATTTTACTACATTCAAAGAATCTGAAATAGTATTGGTAAAAGATCAAACCCACAAAAAAGAACTCGCAGTATGTATATCGTTAGTTAATGATGAGAATGCAAGAAAAATGGAGAAAGGAGTCATCTTGAACAATGTACATCATATTGGAGATATTTACTGGGAAATGAAAAAAACTATACGGAACTGACGACTCCAAACAATTTGTTGATTGATTTTTAATACTGATATTTCAAATCATAGATTAATAGATTCTTCTTCAATTCCTTTTTTGGATATCGCCAGGATATCAACACCATCACCACTTGCTGAGTCTCTTTGTATTGACGATTTAATTGCCTTAATAGCAAGTTTTTTGGAAGCATCTTCAGTCATGTTTTTCTTGTACTCAGAATCTATTAGTCCCAAAGCTAATTCTGCTCCAGTGCCTACTACAGCATAGTTGTCAGGTAGAAGTGAACCCAACGGATCTAGCGTATAAATTTCAGGTGTAGTGTGTACGCCTCCAACAATTACCTGCGTGAGTAAAGGAAAGTACCTTCTTTCGAACATAATAACAGACATTAATTTGGCAACAGAATTGGTAGCCATCTCTCTCCTTGTTTCTAATTTTCTAATTTTTCCGAGTGCTCCTACTTGTCTTGTCAAAACCTGCATATCAGCAACCATTCCTGCACATGCACTAGCAACCAGATCAGTTATTGGGAATATTTTCTTCGTATTCTTATTTACTACAAAATTTCCATATGAAATACGCTTATCAGCAGCAAGAATAATACCATCTTGATAAGTCAAGCCTATAGCAGTAGCACCAGGCATAAATTGAAAGGCCATATGATTCAATAGTAGTGAATGTAGTTAGATTTAGTCGTTTCGTCGCTTTAGTACACTATGTTTGTATCTTCTTGTTAAGAGGTTTTAGATAAAAATGTGTCATGAATCCTTATTGCCTCCGAAACTAGCCTGTTTTGTAATTCTAATGCCTCCTTTCCTTCAGGATGTCTTGACTCTGCAACTGCCTGTGCAACTATATTCATAATATGTCTTAAAAGGAACTCATCTCCCCTTGATGATTCGGCCTTATACGTTCCATTTGCCTTATTTACAAATACTACATTTTCATTTATGAAGCTATATCTGGAATCAGATTCATCTTCGTAAGGAATGATTTTGTATCCAATCTTTTTCAATGCGAATGTTTTCTTAATTAGTGGCTTTCTTATCTGAGTTGTAAGTGTTACATTTTCATAACCTTGATTGTCTACATTTTGTCCACTGTAGGGATAATTAGACAAAGTATTATCCTCAGCCTCTACAGTTTGCTGACTTTTTCCTTTTTCACCTACTACATCTGTAGATATTTTAATTTCATTCTTAGTAATGTCTTTATATTCATCTTCTATTGATTTATTGAACAAATTATCTTCCGCAGGTATCGACGGAGATTTACTACTGGGTTTTGATACTACTTTCTTGGTTTCTACTATCTCGTATCCTTCTATCTCTTCATATGGCTCTAGGGTTTCAATTACTGCCTGACCAAGAACTTTGTCTATTTGTTTATATATTTTTGATTCTTCGCGAGTGACGAGAACGTCTTCATAGAGAGTTAGATTCGGTATGACCGTATCAATTATGAACTTTTTCATAACGCTTGAAAATCTTTCAAATTCTTTATCCTCTATTATTGCAGATTTATCAGCAAATCTGGATGTTAATGTATCACATCTTACAAATCCTGTTACTCTATGTAACTTGGTTTCAAAACCAAACAAGGTTCTCATTACTATATGACTTCCTACCATAACTGCGATTCCTCTCTCATCTTCTGTTAAAGGTCTGCGAGCAACAGTTATTTCACCAATAATGTTTCCATTATCAAGGCTCAATGGTATTTTATGGCCTTGTATTTCTGGAATTTTTATCAATTGAGCATTAGAAAAATCCCATTCTTCAAATTTCTCTGACTTTTTGATATATACTTCAAACAGTGGTTGCCTTAATACTGCTAATTTTCTAATTTCTTTTATCAATCTTAATTCGTCCACAAGCACCTTAGCATCACCAACTATTATCTCAGTTCCATCTCTGGCTAAGCGCGGTTCATTAATCTCGTGCAAATCCGATTTACCTGTAGATAGGTCATCCAGTGATTTAGTATCAATTAAAAATGATTTGTGGTAGTTACCACTTCGAGTTCTAATTTTCATCGTTTCAAATGATGTAAGAAAAGAAAGTCTGCCTGTCCCATATCTGCCGGTTCTAACCCTCTTTAATTTGGGTGAAATAGAATCAACTTTCTTATGTGGTGAACCAAGTAACAAAAACTTTTGGATCTCGCCTTCATCCATTCCTGCATTGTCCTCAATCGAAATGGAGTGATTATCAAGAATAGTTACCAGAACCCTTGTTGCATCTTCATCAAAGGCATTTTCAACCAATTCCTTAATGACGTCAGCTGGAGAAACCCAAGTTTTAGTCGCAAATTCCCTAAAGAAGGACGGATGCACCTTTAACGCTATTGTCATGATTACTATGTCTTAGTCCCTCACCTTTATCTATTACTCGTTTGTATTTTTCTAATCTCATTAAACCTAGTCTTAATATAACAATTACAAATTATTGAAAAAAAGTTGAGTGAAAGGTATTGGCAACAATTTGCCATAAAATGGAAAATAACATTTTCTTAGTTAAACAAAGTATTTCCATATGGCAGATATTCAGTGATTCCAAGTATCAAATCAGGTTTTGACGAAGTAGGAGTAGTGGTCAGCCATATCATGACAGCAGGTACTGAGGCACAAGCAATTATGGTTAAAATGATAAGCCACACTGCAGTCGTTTTTTCAGCCATAAAATACGAATTTAGGAGTACATATATAAATTTTCAAACTGGGTCCTTTGCTTAAATAGGATTATAAGTCACCATAATGGCTTCACATTCTTGCTGAATGAAATTATTAGAATTTCAGGGAAAAGAATTATTTACTGAATACGATATTGCTATTCCAAAATCATATCTTGCAAAAAATCAATCAGAATTGAATCAATTTGCAGACAAACTGGAATTCCCTGTTGTCCTTAAATCACAGTTAACTGTTGGAGGAAGGGGTAAAGCGGGTGCCATACTAAAATGTATGAGTAAGGAAGATCTTGTACCAAAGTTTGCGGAGTTATTAAATAAAGAAGTAAATGGAGAACTTCCAAAAATAATCCTAATTGAGGAGGCCGTAGATATAGATAAAGAACTTTATCTCTCATTGTTCCTAAATAGAGGTAAAAGGACCTATTCATTAATTTCATCTGGTCAGGGAGGAATGGATATTGAATATGTTGAAAATAAAGTAATTCAAGACATTTCTATTAGCGGATTAACACAGGCAATTGCAGAGAGCATTGCAAAAAATTTGGGCCTAAGTGGCGTAACTGCTGATTCATTCTCAAATATAGTGATAAAGTTAGCAAAACTCGTTAGAGAAAATGAGGCTGAATTAGCAGAAATAAATCCTCTGGCCATACTAAGAGACGGGACTTGCCTAGCATTGGACGCAAAAATTATCATTGATGATAACTCAATTTTCAGACACCCTGAGTTAAGAAAATATATCCAAATTTCTGAGTTGCAGGAACAAGCCGAAAAGAGTGGCTTCTCTTTCGTAGAATTAGAGGGAAACATTGCAATAATAGGTAACGGTGCTGGTCTTGTCATGTCCACGCTAGACATCGTTAATGATGCTGGTGGAAAACCGGGTGCCTTTTTGGATTTTGGTGGAAGGGCTACAACTGAAACAATTTACAAGGCATTAGAGGTTATAAGCAAATTATCAAAAATCAAGGCGATTTTGGTAAATTTGTTCGGCGGTATTGTAAGAACTGACTTGGTAGCCCAAGCTATCCTTGACGCATATAAGGATGGCATGATTAGTGTTCCTATCTATGCCAGAATTTCAGGCGCGGAATCAGACAAGGCTAAACAGATGCTTTCAAATAGCAATGCAAAACTGTATGACACAGTCGAAGAAGCAATCACATCATTAGTGCAATATATAGGGAGGAGTAAATAGATGTCTAAAAAATTTGATATTTTTGATATTCTGGTAGGTAAACCTGAAGATCCTGACTATGGTAATAAACCGGTGATAATTCAGGGAATAACAGGAAATTTTGGTTCGGTCCACACTAGATTGATGAGAGAATATGGCACAAACATTGTGGCAGGTGTAACTCCTAATAAGGGAGGTCAATCGTTTGAAGGAATACCTGTTTTTGATTCTGTTAAGGATGCTAGCAAGAATTTTAATGTAAGGATATCGGGAATATTTGTTCCAGCTCAATTCTTCCTTGCTGCAGTAAAAGACGCAGTGAATAGTGGAATAAAATTACTTGTGGCCATTCCAGAACATGTTCCAATACGTGACGCTATGGAAGCGTTAGATTATGCCCAAACTAATGGCGCAAGAATTTTAGGACCGAATACTCCGGGTGTAATAGTTCCAAAAATAAATAAAATTGGAATAATGCCCTCTCAACCATTTATCAAGGGAAATACTGCAGTCTTTTCTAGGAGTGGAACTCTAATGTATGAGGTTTCGTTTCATTTGTCAAAGGCCGGAATAGGACAAAGAATAGCTCTAGGAATAGGCGGTGATCCGATTAATGGGACAAATTTGATAGAAGCATTTGATCTAATAAGCGACAGAGATGAGGTAGACTCAGTTGTTGTAGTTGGCGAAATTGGAGGAGATGCTGAGGAATCCCTTGTTGAATATATCGAAAAAACTGGTTTCAATATACCGGTTGTAGCATATGTTGCGGGTCGATCTGCACCCAAGGAAAAAAGAATGGGGCATGCTGGGGCAATCATTTATGGAAATTACGGGTCTGCAGAATCAAAAATTTCCAGTTTCTCTAGAGTAAATATTACCGTAGCAAAAAGACCTGCCGAAATTCCAAGTATTCTGAAGAAATTGATGAAATGAGTATTTATCAATCAGATCTAACTCACTAGCAATCTATTATTTTATTCAATTAAAATCAGATGATGTAAAACTCGAGTAACATTTATTGTTTAGCATTGCTTGAAATTGATTGTAGTAGATCAGATTTGTATAAATAAATTGGGACTATTCAAATATTATGAATTATTTAGATAACACGTACTGCAATGCTGTTAAGTATACTAATAAGCTACTTTCACTTACTTTATTGACAATATCCAGATGTGAAATTTAATTGGATCACAAGTATTTGGCACAATCTTTGGTTAATCTTAAGAACGAATATCTTGATGAATTTCAATCTTATAATCATATTAGAGAATTTATTCCGGTATCAAATCATCAAAGCCTGTTTGATAAATCACTTGTAGAAAAACTGCATACTTTTTTCAAGTATAACAAAATATATTATAAGGAACAAAATCTTACACTTTCTAATATTCCGTGTATATCCTATGAAGGAGATATTAATCATTTTTGGCTAAGTTCCAAAAAATATGATACGAATTATCAACCATTTCTTCCAACATGGGGACTCTCGGCTCTTGTGATGATTCTTATCGCAAAAGATCTAGGCTTCGAAAATGTCATAGATATTGGATCAGGTGATGGTAGACTAATATATTGTGGTAGTATACTTGGTCTTAATGCGGTGGGAATAGAGATTGATAAAAATTTATACGATCTGCAAAACGAAATATCTATTTCTACTAACGTAAAATATGAAATAATTAATGGCGATTCAAATTCGATAGACTACACGAAATTCGAATTGGAAAAAACAATGATCTTCATATCAGCCCTACCTGAATTAGGAGAAATGATATCATATAGCTTAATAAATCAGTTTAAAAAGTATAAAGAAAAGTTACATAAGGTAGGTATTACATTAATGGGAAGTCAAACGCATAGACGATATTCGCGAGATAAATCTAGGTGGGGATGGGGACAATTCATAGATGAATTTGGATTGAAAATAGTCGAATGTGTAAGTCTGCCAAGCTCCTGGACAATTGATGAAAAAAAAGAAACACCATATTTGTTTACGCTATTCAATTATTAATCAACTAGAGTCTTAAAACTGCAGTGACTCAAATATTCGAGCATCAAAACATATCATAATGCTAAATTTGATAAATTATCACAAAAATTCTATGCAAATGGGTTCTACGTGCTTATGCTAATCAATATTAAGACTCAATCCGTTTATTAGGTTATTCTAAGTTACGTAACAATTTATTTTGGCGTGTAGCATGTAAAGAATACAATGAAAGGATATGGTGTGAACTGATAAGATACATGGTATATCTTGAGAATGAAAAATATTTTCCAAAAGACGCAACTTCTATCCTTTCTTTATCTAAAAAGATTTTACATGACGATAAAATTGTAATTAGAGATGTCAGAGTCGCAAATCATTTTCTTGAACTTGATATAAGCATACCTACTCCATCAGAAATTGAAAAAATAAAATCCAAACTATCACTGATATCACCAATTATAGAAATTGATAATATTATTGAGAAGGATCTTGATAAAGAAGAATCGATAAAGTTGGCTCGCGAACTTTTCAACAATGAAAAATATTGGAGAACGCATGAAGTTCTTGAAGGTACTTGGAAACACACCCAGGGAGATGAAAAGGTACTATTGAATGGTATCATTCTTGTTGCAGCGGCTTTAGTGCATTACCAAAAGGGAGAATTAGAAATTTGTATTTCTATTATGAAAAGGGCACTAAGTAAATTGAATAACTCGTATGGTAAATATCTTGACATAGATATTGATTCTTTAAAAAATGAAATCACAGATATCGTTAAATCAATTAAGGTTTCAAAGTTTAGGATTTAAGATAAATAGAATATACAAAGATAATTGATGTGTAACTATCAAAAGATCAAAACTGAGACAGTTTAGAATACTGAATTGGGTCACTGTGTTTGTCTATTTCTTCTCCTTCTCATTATATATGCGGCTACAACCAGTCCGACAAGAATGGAAACCAATATGAAAAAAGTACTTTCATCTCTTACTGTGCCTTTTGGCAAAATTGCTAATAATAGAAAGGAAAGATGAGCTATCATTACGAATCATAAATAGAGACCAAAGGCGGGAAATTAAAGATTTCTTGACAGGTTGTAAATAATAATAATAAGGTTCTGTCATATTATTTGTATATTGGTCAAAAATGAACCCTTTGTTAAGAATAAACTAAAAGTTGGACTTGAAATTCATCAACAACTGGATTCAAAGAATAAATTATTTTGCAAGTGCAAAATAATTGATTCTACCGAAAATGATCTTACTTTTACTAGGAACTTGCGTCCGACTCAAAGTGAATTGGGATCTTATGATCAAGCGGCTCTTTTTGAATCAAAAAAAATCAAGACTGTAAAATATCAATCGTCTAAAAATTCAAACTGCCTAATAGAATCGGATGAAGAGCCTCCACAAATGGTTAACAAGGAAGCACTTGAAATAGTATTAACAATTTCTCTTGCACTTCATTGTACTATTGAAGATGAATTACACGTAATGAGAAAGATAGTAATAGATGGTTCAAACACCACCGGCTTTCAAAGAACGATTCTGGTTGGTCGAAACGGTTTTCTAGATGTAGATGGTGTTAGAGTAGGTATCCAGAGTATATGTCTAGAAGAGGATGCCGCTAGAATAATAAATGAAGATGATGAGGATGTCGAAGACAGGAACAAGATATTTTCTCTGGATAGATTAGGCATACCTCTTATCGAAATCGCCCTTGAACCAATTTCTAATTCTCCAATTTTTGTAGCAAATGTAGCTCAGACCGTGGGACGATTACTACGATCGACAAAAAAAGTGACAAGAGGACTTGGAAGTATCAGACAGGATGTTAACATTTCATTAGATGATGGACCTGTAGTTGAAGTGAAAGGTGTACAGCAACTATCACAGCTCGCACTTGTTATTGAATATGAGTCGAAAAGACAAGACGGATTAAAACAAATCGCAAAAGAATTAAAAAAACGTACCATTGATGATTCAAAATTCATAGATGGCATTACAGATGTTACCGATTTATTAAAAAGATCATCTTCAAAAGTAGTAAAGACAATCCTCACTGATGATTCAAGGTTTATGGCGTTCGTTTTGCGAGGTTTTAAAGGAATCTTATCTTTTGAACCATATCCAGGAATTAGATTGGGAAAGGAGTTAGGAGAGCTTGTAAGATCTTATGGAATCGGCGGTATTTTTCACTCAGATGAATTACCAAACTATGGAATTAGTAGTGAAGATGTTAAATCGATATCTTCAATTCTAAAAATGGACAAAAATGATGCATTTATATTAATAGGTGGATCAGCAATGTTACTAAATACAGTATTAATTGAATTATTCGATAGAATCAAAAAATCTTTTTCAGGCGTTGCTCCTGAAACACGTTCTGTTAGATTAGACGGTATTACAGTATTTAGCAGACCCAGACCTGGGTCTTCAAGAATGTATCCTGAAACGGATATTCCCTATATTTCAATAGATAATATTAAATTAAAGGAATTATCCAAAAATATTCCTAAACCATGGAACGTAGTTATAGAACAAATCAGCAAAAAATACGGGATTAACAAGACGTTGGCAGAAAATATTTTTGATTCTCACTATTTTTCTCTTTTTGAAAAGATAGTCTCACAGACCTCACTCAGTCCGTCTTTCGTAGTATCTAAACTGACAGAGGATTTAGTTAGTTTGGAGAGACAAGGATATGATAGTTCAATCCTTACTGATGAGTTGTTATTTACCCTGTTTATGCATCTAAATAATTCTAGAATATCTAAAGAATCAATTCCTATAATACTAGAAAAAATACTAAAGAGAGAAGTCAACGATGTTGATGAAGTCATAAAATCACTTGGAACTGAAAGCATAACCGAAGAATTTGTTGATGAGACCATAAGCAAGATAATAACCGAAAACAAAATGATAATTTCTCAAAAAGGTTTTGATGCAATTGGACTTTTAATGGGTAGATGTATGGCAATCCTAAGAGGTAAAATTGACGGTGAAAAGGTTAATAAATTGCTCTTAACTAAATTGACAGAACACATTCAAACAGCTAATGGTAAGAACATCTAATAGCTTTTGTTAACATTTAATACTAAAAATATTTGTTGATTTCAGAACGCTCGTTAGAATTCACTTAATGTTACTTGAATTGAATATGTCCAGCGTAACATAACTAAATCAATTTCAAGATACCTGTTTGTATCTTGTTCTCATTCTTAATCTCTCAAAGAATTCTAAAATTATCCAAAAAATACATGTAGCGATACCAATGACCAAAATTATCACTCCAACCAATATAGTGTAAATTTCAATTTTTGGATTTTTATTACCATCAAAGAGGACCGAACTTGCAAACATACTATTTATGTAAATATCCTCATTCTTAAGACTAGTTAGTACTGCTGAATAATTTCCACTGATTGTTGGGATGATTGTAGTAAAGAATGGTTGTGAAGAATTCTGATCAATCAATAATGTTCCTTTTGGATTTAATATCCTCACATTAAGTAAGTCTAAAGAATTCTGCGGAGTTATCGATAAAGATATGTTTTTTCCTT